>JAHXHF010000044.1 GCA_025656895.1 gamma proteobacterium symbiont of Bathyaustriella thionipta | reverse complement strand
ATACAGGCATTATAATCTTTAGTCCACTGAACAGTATATAGATTATTGTTTTTCTTAGGGTTTAATCGTTTTCGTTCAAACACTAAATAGTAGCATGTTGAACGGTGAAGGCTCGAGCCGTTTGCGCTAGACTAGTCTCTATATCTGATTTCAGGAAAGCCCATGCTACAGGAAAATGCCCGTGCCATTTATTTACACGACTATCAGGTGCCGGATTTTCTGGTGGATGAAGTACATTTGCAGTTTGAGTTACAGCAGGAACAGACTTATGTAAATGCCAGGCTGAACCTGCGCCGCAACCCGCAGGCGGAACCGGCTGCACATGAATTGCATCTGTCCGGTGAGGATCTGGAACTGCTGCGTATCGAGTTGAACGACCAGCCCCTGACAGCCGATGACTATCAACAAACAGATACACAGCTGATTATCAGGCAGGTGCCGCAAACATTTACCCTGTTTACCCGGGTTTGTATTCATCCTGAAAGCAACACCTTGCTGGAAGGGCTGTACTGTTCCGATCAGCTTTTCTGCACACAATGTGAAGCCGAAGGTTTCAGACGCATTACCTTTTATCCGGACAGACCGGATGTGATGGCTGAATTTACCACCACCATCATTGCCGACAAGGCGCGCTATCCGGTATTACTTTCTAACGGCAACCTTATCCGCACAGAAGATCTGGATGATGGGCGGCATCTTTGCAGCTGGCATGATCCTTTCAAAAAACCCTGTTATCTGTTCGCGCTGGTTGCCGGCGATCTGGCTCACAAACAGGACTGTTTTACAACCTGCAGCGGACGTGAAATACAGCTTTCCATTTATACCGAAGCCGAGAATATTGATCGCTGTGACCATGCCATGCAGTCACTGAAAAAGGCCATGCGCTGGGATGAAAAACGTTTTGGAAGGGAATATGACCTGGATCTGTACATGATTGTGGCGGTCAACAGCTTCAATATGGGCGCGATGGAAAACAAGGGCTTGAATATTTTCAACTCCAAATATGTGCTGGCTCGCCCCGAAACCGCTACGGACAAGGACTACCAGGGCATAGAAGCGGTGATCGCGCACGAATATTTCCATAACTGGAGCGGTAATCGCATTACCTGTCGCGACTGGTTTCAGCTCAGTCTGAAAGAAGGTTTTACGGTGTACCGCGATCAGGAATTTTCATCGGATATGGGCTTGCGGGCGGTGAAACGCATTGAAGATGTCAGCCTGTTGCGTACTCATCAGTTCGCTGAAGACAGCAGCCCGATGGCACATCCGATACGCCCGGATTCCTATATTGAAATCAATAATTTTTACACGGTCACTGTGTACGAAAAGGGCGCGGAAGTGGTGCGTATGATGGCCCGCATACTGGGGCAGGAGGCTTTCCGCAAAGGCACCGATCTTTATTTTGAACGTTATGACGGGCAAGCAGTCACCACCGAGGATTTTGTGCGCTCTATGGAAGAGGCCAGCGGTGTGGATTTAACTCAATTCCGTCTGTGGTATTCCCAGGCCGGCACACCTGTACTGCATATCAGCACTTATTATGATGATGAGAAAAAGCAGTTCACACTGGAAGTAAAGCAGCAACTGCCGGATACACCGGGGCAAAGTAACAAACAGCCCATGCATATTCCTTTGGCCATAGGGCTGCTGAATGCCGTGGGACAGGATATACCCTCGAACCAGGAGGGACGCAAGACATCATCCTGCACCAGCCGAATTCTGGATGTGCGTCAGTCTGAGCAGAGCTTCACTTTTTCCGCTGTTGAAGAAAAGCCGGTCATTTCGCTGCTGCGCGGATTTTCCGCGCCGGTCAAACTGGAATACCCGCGCAGCGATGCAGAACGGATGTTTCTTATCATGCATGATCATGATGACTTCAGCCGCTGGGACGCAACCCAATCACTGATTTTGAGTCTGGTGGAGCAATTGCTGGCAAGGCCCCGCCATGAATGGCCAAAGCAACTGGAAGAGGGCTTTTTTGCCTGCTGGCGAACAATTCTGCAAGAGACTCAAACCGATGCCGCTTTGCGCGCTGACATGCTCAGCCTGCCGGCGGAAACCTGGCTGGGCGACCAGCAACAACCGATCGATGTGGATGGTATCAGCGCCGCACGGCAGTTTTTAATGCGCAGTCTGGCGCAGCATTTACAGGCGGATTTTCTGCACAGCTATCATCAATATCAGGACAGCCAGGCCTACGCGCCCGATCCGCCGGCCATTGCCCGGCGTGCCCTGAAAAATACCTGTCTGGCCTATCTGGTTGAAAGTGAAGATAAAGAGGCGCTGGAGCTGGCCTACCAACAGTACCTGCAGGCCAGCAACATGACCGATAAAATGGCCGCTTTGAGCGCCCTGTCTCACACCCGCAGCCAACAACGACAGGACGCCATGCAACATTTCGAACAACAATGGGCGCATGACCCGCTGGTGATGGACAAATGGTTCATGCTACAGGCCAGCACAAAACGCGATGATGCCCTGCAGCAGGTTAAACAGCTCCTGTCACACCCGGCATTCAGTATTGAAAATCCGAACAAGGTGCGCAGCCTGATCGGGGTTTTTTGTAATGCCAATCGGGTGGCTTTTCATGCGATTGATGGCAGTGGCTATGAATTTGCCTACGAACAGATTCTGCGTTTGAACCCGATCAATCCACAAATTGGCGCACGTCTGGCGCGAGTTTTCAGCCCCTGGAGGCGATTTGATACAAAACGTCAGGCGCTGATGAAAGCCAGTCTACAAAATATGCTGGATCATGCGGATTTGAACAAGGCTATATTTGAAGTGGTTGAGAAAAGCCTCAATGATTAAACCCGCACGGGCACTGTTACTGGTGGCTCATGGCAGCCGGCGGGCTTCATCCAATGAAGAGGTGCGTTGTCTAACAACCCGGCTGCAACAAGCGGGGGGGCATCAATTTGATTATTATGCCAGTGCCTTTCTGGAACTGGAAGCACCGGATATTCCTGATGGCCTGACACAGTTGATTGCAGAGGGAGTACAGTCTATTGTGGTTGTGCCTTATTTTCTGGCCGCCGGACGGCATGTTGTGGAAGATATTCCGGCAGAAGTGGAACGGGTGCAAAAAAAATATCCACACATCGATATACAGTTACTGCCTCATCTGGGGGCGGCAGAAGGCATCAGTTCGCTGATCCTGAACATAGCGCAAAACACTTAAAATATGATCGGTATCCGCCCCGAAGATACGAATTCAGGTATGACTTTAAATAATGAATGATATGAAACTGCTGGAATTACCTCAAAATGTCGATTTTGATGAACTCAAAGCGACCATCGGCTCGGGTTTTGTACTGCAAACCATGCCGGTTCAGAATGTGGTCTGGTCATTTTATGACAGCTTTGACGGCGCACTGCTGGCTAAAGACTGTATGCTGATGCTGGAATCTATCGGCCGTACACAGCGTTTTGTGCACTGGATGGACGCGGAACAAAGTGAAAAATTCGACTATTTTGCCGATGATTTGCCGTCGGCCGCCAATGCCTGGAAAGGCAAAGCTTTCAGTAAAAAAATCAGCAAGTCTCTGGGTATTCGCGCCTTGTTGCCGCAAATCACGTTAAAGGTACAGATACAGCCGGTACGGGTGCTGAATCAGGATGGTAAAACGCTGGCCTGGTTGAACCATTTGCAGTTTTCCCCGGCGGCCCGCGGCCCGGCTTTAACCCGGCCGCTGGCACTGGTTCGTCTGCAGGCACTCAGGGGCTTTGAAAAAGAAACCCGTCAAGTGCTGCGACTGGCCGTTGAAAACCTGCATGTCCAGCCGCTTACATCACTTCTGGTCGCTTATCTGGCACAATATATTGACTCACCCTGGCCTTTTAATTCCAGGCTGGATTTTCATTTTCATGCAGATGCCAATGTGGCTGAAGTAGGGCAGCAGATCTTTACCCGCTTATTGCAGGCCATAGAAGCGAATAAAGAGGGCACTGTGCGTGATCTCGATATCGAGTTTTTACACGATTTGCGGGTGGCAACACGCCGAACCCGCTCGGCTCTGGGTGAATTCAAGCCACTGTTCAGCAGCGATTTACTGGAAAAACAGAAACAGGACTTTCGCTGGATACAGCAGATAACCGGTGAAACCCGTGACATGGATGTTTATCTGCAAAAATTTCCCGGTTACGAAAACCGCCTGTCCGCAGACTGGAAGATTTATTTACATCCGCTGAAAGAACTGTTGCAGCAACGTCGTGCCCTGGCGCAGCGGCAACTGGCCCGTCATCTGCGTTCCGCGCGCTTTCGTGAAGTGCTGCAAAACTGGCACGACATTCTGCAAAGCGGCCAGTTGTATGAAACAGAAATTGCAAAAATGCCTGCTGTTGAATACGCCCATTCGGTCATTTATAAACGCTATCGAAAAACACGCAAAGAGGGCAAGCCCATAAAGGCGGATAGCGAGGCCGAAGTTTTTCATGAACTGCGCAAATCACTGAAAAAACTGCGTTATTCGATGGAGTTTTTTCGTCCCTTGCTGGCGAATGATGATTTTGATGCCCTGCTGTCACGCTTGAAGACAGCACTGGATGATTTCGGTGATTTTCAGGATTATGAGGTGCAGGTACATAAGTTGCGTGATTTTGCGCAGGAGTTGTATGAGAAACAACATGTTCCGGTGGATGTTCTGCTGGCTATCGGGCAACTGATGGATTCTTTGCAACAACAGCATGTAAAGCAAAAAAGTGATTGTGTTCAACAGCTTGAGTGGCTTTGTTCAAAAAAGACATCGCTTGCCTTCAAGCAGTGTTTTTCATGTGCTAATGAGTCAGACTAATCCATGAAAATTCTGGCGGTTTATAATATTAAAGGCGGGGTAGGTAAAACCACTACGGCGGTTAATCTGGCCTATCTGGCGGCGCAAAAAGGTTTGCGTACCCTGGTTTGGGATCTCGACCCGCAGGGTGCGGCATCCTTTTATTTTCGTATTCGCCAGGGTATTCGTGGCAATATGAAAAAACTGATGAAAGGGCAGCGGGAGCTGGCCGATAGCATCAAGGCCACTGACTTTGAAAAGCTGGATTTGCTGCCGGCCGATTTTACTTACCGTGATATGGATATCCTGTTCGACCAGGAAAAGAAACGTACTCGCCAGTTGCTGCGCCTGTTACGTCCTTTATCAGAAGCCTATGATCTGGTGGTGCTCGATTGCCCGCCCAGTATGTCTTTGATTTCTGATAATATTTTCCGCGCCACCGATTTATTACTGGTGCCTATGATACCCACGGTTTTGAGCGTGAATGCTTTTCATCAACTGATGCAGCATATCGGGCCGGGTGTTCGTAAACAGCTCAGTATGCGTGCTTTTTTCAGTATTGGCGATCGCAGAAAAAGCATGCACAAAGAAATCATGCGAACCTTGCCCGCTGAGTATGCCGAAGTGATGGATCTGATGGTGCCTTATAATGCCCAGGTTGAGCGTATGGGGCTGGAGCGTGCACCTTTATTAAGCTACGCGCCACGTTCTGAAGTGGCTAATGCTTACCAGGCACTCTGGCAGGAAATTTCCCGTTTGATACACATGCCGCTCAGCTACAAAAAACCAGGCTAAAGCCGGCTTTCGTTCGACCCTTCCTTATCAGTTTTCAGCAGGATTTTTAATTCATGCAATACATACACGGGCTGCATTTCAATAATTTACGTGGCGATATATACGGTGGTCTGACCGCCGCAGTAGTGGCATTACCACTGGCATTGGCTATGGGTGTTTCTTCCGGAGCCGGTCCGGTTGCCGGTATTTACGGGGCTATTTTTGTAGGCTTGTTCGCGGCCTTGTTTGGTGGAACACCGGCACAGGTATCTGGCCCTACCGGCCCTATGACGGTTGTGATGGCGGCTGTTTTCCTGCAATACACCTCAATGTTTCCCGACAATCCCGCTTATGGCGCGGGGCTGGCCTTTACAGTGGTCATCATGGGCGGTTTGTTTCAGATCGGCTTTGGCCTGATGAAGTTTGGTAAATACATCAATCTGATTCCTCACCCGGTAGTTTCGGGTTTTATGAGTGGTATCGGCATCATTATTATCCTGCTGCAACTGGAACCATTATTAGGCCATCTGCCTCAATCCGGCCCGATGGCATCGCTGCATGCTTTGCCGGATACTCTGGCTCATCCGGTTTTGGATGCCGCATTACTGGGTGGTCTGGCATTGGCGATTGTTTATCTGTGGCCACAGCGTTTTAATCGTATTTTACCGGCGCCACTGCTGGCGCTGATCGTCGGCACACTGGGACTGTATCTCTGGCAGGATGGTGAAATTGTCAAACAAACCATAGACGGCAAAGATATTCCTGATTACCCCTAAGGCTCAGCTACTGAGCCACCACCTGTAGGATAATACTCCTATCAACTTGATGGGAGAAAGAAAATGGCTAACTGAAGTTTCACTGTTTTTTTAAGAATCTTGTTTGGCAAAAACCATTCATAAGCATGCTCATGCTACCGATAGAAATAACTTATAAAT
>JAHXHF010000261.1 GCA_025656895.1 gamma proteobacterium symbiont of Bathyaustriella thionipta | reverse complement strand
GCATTATAATCTTTAGTCCACTGAACAGTATATAGATTATTGTTTTTCTTAGGGTTTAATCGTTTTCGTTCAAACACTATTTAGTTCCCTGTCTTCGCTTACCCTGTTTCCAGATCCGCTAAATCCAGCGGCATTCTCTTCAGGGTAACAAAGAGACCGGATTCACCGGTTTACCTCGTCTTCTAATTTCAAAATGCAAGACGGTTGCTCCCTGGGCATTGCTACCCATTTCCGCAATTTTTTGCCCTCTTGCGACCTTCTGCCCCTCTTTTACCAGCAATTTTCTGTTGTGTCCATAAGCACTTAGGTAGTTTTTATCATGTTTTATGATAATAAGTCTACCGTAACCTCTGAGTCCACTACCACTATATACAATTTTACCCGCCGCAGCGGCATACACCGGCTGCCCCGCCCGGCCTTTGATAAGGATGCCCTTACGCTCC
Source organism: gamma proteobacterium symbiont of Bathyaustriella thionipta (assembly GCA_025656895.1). GTDB lineage: Bacteria > Pseudomonadota > Gammaproteobacteria > Chromatiales > Chromatiaceae > JAHXHF01. The sequence continues at coordinate 6,047 of JAHXHF010000261.1, read as the reverse complement.
GGATTGGATGCCGAATAAGGCCCGCTAACCGTACCCCTGGTGGGCCATTTCCAGCTTATCCCGCCACGGCTGCGCGTACCGCTGGATGATTTTTTACTTCTCGCTCTAGCGTGACTTTTGCTTGAGGCTGTCTTTTTTGCAGAGCCTGAGCTTTTGCTGCGTGATTTTTTTGAGCTGCGGCTTGTCTTTTTCTTTTTGGGCTTCCACGCATAGCCGGTAACCCGCAGTTTTTTTCCGGGATAAATGGTGTAGGGATAATGCAGATAATTCCAGCGCGCCAGGTTTTTTACCGATTTTCCGCTGCGCCGGCTGATGGCATAAAGAGTATCGCCATTTTTTACGCGTATACAGCCATTCTGATCGACATTCAGACTGGATCGGCCATGATCGGAAACCGGTGCCGGGCTGTTAGTGGCACAGGCGGCCAGAGAAAAAACAAGCAACAGCAGGGAAAGTTGCCGCAACAGGTGGACAAACAGGCGGGAATGCGCCGTCAGCCGGCTTAGGCTGGCACGCTGGGTCGTAACCACTGGCTATCGCGAATATGATTTAAAGAAAATGCCATAGCAGGGCTCCGGCAAGAACCAGCAAAACCATTAACCAGCCGATCGTATCCACCCAGCGTCTGAGCACGGCTTCCATCGGCTCCCCGCCCCAGGCCATCAGCCCGGCCACCAGAAAGAAACGCGCACTGCGGCCAATGAATGAGGCCAAAACAAACAGCGGAAACGACATACCGATCACGCCGGCCGCAATGGTAAACACCTTGTACGGAACAGGCGAAAAACCCGCCACAAAAACCGCCCAGAATCCCCAGGCAACAAACCAGGCCTGTGATTGTTCATAAGCATGCCAATAACCCCACTCAAGCAGCCAGGGCCTGACCAGATCAAAGGCCAACATACCGATCAAATAACCCAACATACCGCCCACAACCGAAGCAATAGCCGTTAACAAGGCAAACTTCCAGGCTTTGGCAGGCTGCGCCAGACTCATGGGAGCCAGCATGATGTCGGGCGGTATCGGAAAAAAAGAGGATTCGGCAAAACTCAGAGCGGCCAGATAGTAAGGTGCTTTCGCATGCCTGGCCTGACGCATGGTCCAGTTATACAGACTGGAAAACAGCTTCAAACTGGTATCCCGCTGACCATAGGCACAAAACTGACCTGTTCCAGTTCTTCCTGCTGGAATCCGGCTTTGCTGCGCGTAATCCGGTAAAGCACCTGGGTATTGCCCTGACGACCGGCCGGAATCAATAAACGCCCGCCGATGGCCAGTTGTTCCAGCAGGGCTTTGGGTAATTCTTCAGGAGCAGCCGCCGCCAGAATGCCATCAAAGGGCGCGTATTCGGGCAGGCCACAGAGCCCATCGGAATGCTTCAGGTGGACATTGCGAATCTTCAAGGTACGCAAACGCTGGCGCGCCCGTTCAATCAACGGGGCGATACGCTCCACGCTGTAAACCCGGTCAACCAGACGTGACAATACCGCTGTTTGATAACCGGAACCCGTTCCCACTTCCAGCACATTTTTCAACGGCCCGCCCTGCAGCAGGGCCTCGGTCATGCGCGCAACGATAAAAGGCTGGGAAATGGTCTGGCCAAAGCCAATCGGCAAGGCGGTATCTTCATAGGCACGGCTGGCCAGTGCTTCATCTACAAACAAATGCCGGGGCATCTGACACATGACATTCAATACCTGCTCATTACGGATGCCGGCTGAACGCAAACGTTGAATAAGGCGTTCACGGGTACGCTGAGAGGTCATACCGGCGCCACTGATCGGATTATTCATGCCGACTCCAGCCAGTTTTGCAGTTTGGGTAGCAAGCGGTGACAGGTTAAGTCCACCTGTAACGGGGTTACCGAAACATAATGATTGCGCAAGGCATGAAAATCGGTATCGTCACCGCTGCTGCGCTCTGTGCCGGGAGCACCCACCCAATAGATGGTTCTGCCACGCGGGTCTGTCTGTTTCACCACCGGCTCGGCTTTATGCCGGTGTCCCAGACGCGTTACTTTCCAGCCGGCCAGATCCGACCATGGACAATCGGGCACATTCACATTCAGAATAATGCCGGCATCAATCGGATGAGTACGAACCCTTTCCACCAGTTCCCGCGCCACCCGTGCTGCGGTTTGCAAATGCTCAGGTGCAAACGAAGCCGATGAAACCGCAATCGCCGGCAATCCCATAAAACGTCCTTCGGTGGCAGCCGCCACCGTGCCGGAATACAACACATCATCACCCAGATTGGGGCCGTTGTTGATACCGGCTACCACCATATCGGGAGCCGGCTGCATCAGTCCAGTAATGCCTAAATGAACACAATCGGTAGGCGTACCATCCACGCGGAAAAAACCGTTGGGCATCTGCTGCGCGCGCAATGGATTATCCAGCGTTAGTGAATTGCTGGCGGCGCTGCGATCCCGCTCGGGGGCCACCACGGTAATATCCGCCACATCAGACAGGGCTGCATGCAAGGCAGACAAACCCGGCGCAAGATAGCCATCATCATTACTCAACAACAAACGCATCAGTAAATCCGTGTTTTTTCAATGCTATTTTCAGGACGGCTGGCAAGCTTTAGCAATAGTTCTGGCAAGACATATCCGGGACAGTATAAAATCGGCCTCACTATACTGTAATATCGGCCTTCAAGCATCCTGCATATACTTCCATGAACTGCGATTCTCCATCCGACAAGGAACTATTCCGTCAGGCCATGGCCGATGTGCAGAGTATAAAGCACGAAAACCGCCTGACTAACAAACAGCGGCCCAAACCGCTGCGGCGCAGACATGCATCAGCCCAGTCTGAAGACAGAGTGCAGCAAGAGCATTTTGCCGATCGTGATTTGCCGGTCGCAGAATGGCTGGAGTTTCGTCGCCCCGGCCTGCAAAACAAACGCTTTCAGGCTTTGCAGCGTGGTCACTTCCGGCCACAGAGCGTGCTGGACCTGCATGGCTTGCGCGCGCAGGAGGCTCGCCGGCAACTGGCTGATTTTTTGAACCACGCACTGCAGCACCAGCAGCAATATCTGCTCATTATACACGGCAAAGGACTGGGCTCGGATCGACAGCCGGTACTCAAGCAACTGGTCAACAGCTGGTTGCAACAAATCCCCGATGTGATGGCCTTTTGTTCAGCCAGCCGTAAAGACGGCGGGACCGGTGCGGTTTATGTGCTGCTGAAAATCATGCGTCAAAACAAGGATGGCTAATGATGCACCAGATGCTCTTTGACCCGCCCCATGAATTTTCGCAGCATGGGTGTCTGATAGGAAAGATGACGATACACACTGACTTTGACTATATCGGTAATGAAAGCCGACACAATGGAATAGCCCCAGATCAAAGCAATTTCCGGCCAACTGATCGGCGTAATAAGCCCAAAGCCATAGGCTGCCAGCAGAGTGGCCGCCAGTTTGGTGATCACTGCCGACCACAGCATAATCGGTGCAGGCCAGGGCCGCTCCCAGAAATGGCCTTTGTTACGCGCCACAAACAAGACCAGATGACCGGCCACCGCCATCTTCAGAAAAACATAGGTCTGTACTTGCGCAACATCCAGATGCAACCAGTCCATGGCCAGTAGCAACATTCCAAAACTGCCGATAATACCGACGATACCCATGGCCGTCGCCACACTGATTACCTGTTTCATATTCCAGCGTACCGGCTTGTCTTCCAGACCGGTATGGTCGTAGGCGATGGTCATGATGGGCACATCATTAAAAAAGGCCAGCAGGATGATCATGATTGCGGTGATCGGGTAAAAATTAAAAAATATCATCGCCAGAACCACAAACACCATAATGCGGATGGTTTCACAGATACGATAGATCGCATAGGCATTCATGCGTTCAAAGATTCGTCTTGCTTCTTCAATGGCATTGATGATGACCGACAAACCGGGAGCCGTAAGCACCAGGTCTGCGGCTGCGCGGGCGGCATCGGTAGCTGCACTGACTGCAATACCCACATCTGCCTGCTTCAGGGCGGGCGCATCATTGACGCCATCACCGGTCATTCCTGTAACGTGATCACGCGCCTGCAATAATTTGACAATAGCAAACTTATGTTCGGGAAAAACTTCGGCAAAGCCGTCTGTTTTTTCCACGCGTTCGCCATCATTATCTTCCTGCGAGCCGTCTTTCTGCAAAGATAAGGCAGAGGCCGGCAGAATATTCGTGCCCAGACCCAGTTTGGCGGAAATCTGTCTGGCAATGGATTGATTATCACCGGTAACCATTTTCATATTTACGCCATAGGCACGGGCGCGCGCAATGGTTTCAGCCGAATCCTCACGTGGTGGGTCAAACAGGGAAAGAATTCCCAGAAATAGCCACTGTTTGCAACCCGCTTCCCTGCGTGCCACCGCAAGCGCCCGATAACCCTGTTCGGCAAAGCCGTTCACCACCTGCTGAGCCCGGGCGGTTTCCTCCTCTGTCAGAGCGGACATCTGCATAATGACCTGAGGCGCACCTTTGCATACCTGAAAAGACTGCCCCTGGCTGTCAACAATGCTGGCTTCGGTACGTTTATGCACCGGGTCAAAGGGAGTAAATTCAGCCTGTTGATAGGTATTCAATAAATCCTGACTGTGCAGCCCATCCAGCACCGCCATATCAATCGCATCCCTGTCCTCGGCTTTGGAAGCCAGCGATGCCGCCAGCAGAACCGCCTGATCATCCCCGGCATGAAACAGCTCCACCTTGCCCAGTGTCAGACTGTTCCGGGTGAGCGTGCCGGTCTTGTCTGAACACAGCACATCCATGCTGGCCATTTCTTCAATAGATTCCAGCCGCGTGACAATGGCTTTGCGCCTGGAGAGCGCCACCGCGCCTACCGCCATGGTCATGGATAACACAGCGGGCATGGCTACCGGAATGGAAGCCACGGTTAAAATCAGCGCAAACTGCACCAGTTCCAGCCAGGGAACATGACGATGCAATTGCACCAGTACCAGGATGGCAACCAATGCCAGACTGACATATATGAGGAAATTACCAATGGTCAGAACGGCCTTCTGGAAATGCGAAACGCTTTTCGCCTGCGCTACCAGACTGGCGGTTTTGCCAAAGCGGGTATGCGCGCCGGTGGCACTTACTTGCGCCACCACTTCACCCTGCTTTACCACTGTACCGGCAAAGGCTTCATCACCCATCTGCTTGCTGACCGGCAGGGATTCACCGGTCAGTGAGGACTGATCCACACTCAGATAAGCGCCTTCAATCAATTTCACATCAGCCGGAATAATGTCTCCCAGACGAATACGAATGACATCACCCGGCACCAGCAGTCTGGCATTGATTGGTAGCCATTTTCCATCACGCAATACCCGCGCTTTCAACGCCAGTTGTTTTTTCAGGGCCTCGACCGCATTACCGGCGGTGAACTCCTGATAAAAACCGACCCCGGCGTTAAAGATCAGCAAGGCCAGAATGATGAAAAAATCGGCCCAGTGTTGCACCAGAGCGGAAAGTATGGCCGCAATCTCAATCATCCAGGGAATAGGTCCCCAGAAATAACCGAGCAGTTTCATCAGGGTGGAAACTTTCTTCTCTACAAGCGCGTTCGGCCCGTATTGCTGCAGGCGCTGCTCTGCCTCCTGGCTTGTCAGTCCGGCAATAGAGACATGATCAGGCGGGGATTTCATGGCAGGCATCACAGGCTCCGTAAAAGTAAGAACGGCTCAGCCAGGCACTAAAATCTACCGGCTGATTCACAGCCGATTATATACCTCCTGATTTTTCAGTAATATAGAAAATTTCTTGCAGCCCGGCTCTTATGTTTATGCAGCATCACCCCGCGCAGCAGGAAAGCTGACGGACATCTTTATTAAAGGTCTGTGCGCAAAGTTTCAGCCCTTCCACCATGGTTAAATAGTGTTTGAACGAAAACGATTAAACCCTAAGAAAAACAATAATCTATATACTGTTCAGTGGACTAAAGAATTATAATGCCTGTATCCAGGAGCGGTCACCTTATATCTGCTAAGCCATTGTTTTAAGGGCATGGCAAGAAAGGTTTGAGAGCAGTTGGC
>JAHXHF010000248.1 GCA_025656895.1 gamma proteobacterium symbiont of Bathyaustriella thionipta | reverse complement strand
CAAGGCTTGCTTATGTTGCACTACGTACACCTCCAATGCCTCAGCGGTTGTTGAGCATGGCTGAGCCATGGGGGTAATCAGGAATAATTTTGCCATCGTGCAATACGCTCAGTGTTGTTGTACTTGAGCCGATATCGGCAATCGCAATAGTCTGCTCAATACCCTGATTGGGTAACTGATCGGCTAATAGTGTAAAGGCGTTCTCCATCGCATAGGCCTCAACATCGACCACCTTGGGAGTGATACCGGCATAATCCAGTGCAGCCACCCGGTCTTCCACATTCTCGCTTCGGGATGCGGCCAATAAAACATCGACCAGTTCGGCATTTTTCTCGTTAACCCCCAAAACTTCAAAATCGGTATTCACTTCATCCAGAGGATAGGGAATATACTGATCTGCCTCCAGTTCGATCTGGCTTTCCATCTCACTATCGCTCAGTGAAGCCGGCATGGTGATAATTTTTGTAATAACAGCAGAGCCTGAAACAGCCACAGCAGCCTGTTTCAGTTTTGTTCCTGAACTTTTAACTACGCTTTCAATCGCGCTCCCCACCAGTTCTACATCTGCAATATTCTGATCGACCACCGCATTACTCGGCATCGGCTCAACTGCATAGCTTTCGACCCGGTACTGCCCACTGCCGCCGGTTTCCTGCAGTTCCAGCAGCTTTACAGCGGTTGAACTGATATCCAGACCCAGCATGGGTGAGCTTTTTGCCCCAAAAAACGACATGAAATATCCCTTGTTTAATTCCGAATTAACACAGAAGTTAAAGTAATTTCTTAAATGTTACCCTAACTATATAGCACAAGTGGCTTTTTTGTGAAGTATTTTTTTATGTTGCCAGTTAACAATAGTCCATATAGTCTTGTTAGTATAGTATTTTTCCGGTTTTACCTCATCATTCCTGATCTTCATTTAATTTTTTTGTGACTATCTTCATGAAACTGCTTTCCCGATTACTGAAATTATTGCTCTCACTCTTATTTACCGGCACTTTGCTGGGACTGATACTCATCGCCGGAATTTATTTCTGGCTGGCTCCCGATTTACCCGATCCTGCCGGCCTGCGAGACGTGCAGTTACAGGTACCCTTACGCATTTATAGTGCCGACGAAGCGCTCATCGCCGAGTTTGGTGAAAAACGCCGCATTCCTGTTAACTTCTCACAAATTCCACAACCAATGGTAGATGCCTTTGTTTCCGCCGAAGATGATCGTTTTTTTGAGCATCCGGGGGTAGATTATCAAGGCCTGCTGAGAGCTGCCATGCAGCTGGCCATCAGCGGCAAAAAACGCCAGGGCGGTTCAACCATCACCATGCAGGTTGCACGTAATTTTTTCCTCAGCAAAGAGAAAACCTATATCCGCAAGCTCAAGGAGATCATGCTGGCACTCAGCATAGAGCACGAAATGAGCAAGCAGGAAATTCTGCAGCTTTATCTCAACAAAATTTATCTGGGACACCGTGCCTATGGTGTCGCCGCTGCCGCATCACTCTATTATGGCAAGACTCTGCAACAACTCGACTTGTCCGAAATTGCCACCATTGCCGGCTTACCCAAAGCACCCTCGACCAGTAATCCGGTTACCAATCCCGAGCGCGCCAGAAACCGGCGCAATTATGTACTCAGACGCATGCTGGAACTGGGTAAAATTGATCAGAGCAGCTACGACCAGGCTTTAGCACAACCGGTTTCAAGCTATCTTCATCTAAGCCACAGCGAACTGGAGGCTCATTATGTCGCTGAAATGGTGCGCGATCAAATGGTTCTTCGCTACGGCGATAATGCCTATACACAAGGTTACCAGGTTCATACCAGCATCCGTTCACTGAACCAGCAGGCCGCCAACCGGGCTGTTCGCAATGCCTTGATTGCCTATACCGAGCGACATGGTTATCGGGGAGCAGAAGCACATTTTGATAACGACATACTGGCTGATAACGATAGCCTGTCTGCTGCACTTGATGAACTGCCCACGGTAGGTGGCCTGCAACCAGCCATCATCACAAAAATTGACAAAAAACAGGCCGGTGCCCGCCTGAAAGATGGCCGGAATATTTCCATTCCTTTTGAACAAATGCAATGGGCTGCAGGCTACATCTCGGTCGACCGCAAAAAATTCAAGCCCAAAAAAGTGGCTGATGTTGTCGATATAGGAGATCTAATCCGGGTTCGTCCCATCAAAAGCAAAAAAAATGGCCTGATTTGGCATCTTTCACAAATACCCCGTGTTGAAGGCGCTCTGCTCAGCGTTGATCCTAATGATGGAAAAACATTGGCCCTTAGTGGCGGCTTTGATTTTTATCGCAGCAAATTCAACCGCGCCACCCAGGCCGAACGGCAGCCCGGATCAGGCTTCAAACCTTTTATTTATTCTGCCGCCCTGGAAGCCGGCTTCACCGCCGCCAGCCTGATCAATGATGCCCCCATTGTACTGACCGACAGCAGCCTCGAAGGAGACTGGCGGCCACAAAATTATTCGCGCAAATTTTTTGGTCCGACACGCATGCGCATGGCATTAACCAAATCACGCAATCTGGTATCCATTCGCCTGCTGCGCAGCACAGGTATCAAAAATGCCTTGAAGCATATCTCCCAGTTTGGTTTTAATCCGGACAAACTACCGCACAATCTGTCTTTGGCACTGGGTAGTGGTGCGGTCACTTTACTGCAAATGGCGCGCGGCTATTCTGTATTGGCCAATGGCGGTTATCTGATAGAACCCTGGTTAATTGCAGACATACGCAACAGTGATAATGACCTGATCTGGCAGGCACAGCCCCTGCATGCCTGTCGCGATTGCAGCGATAACGACATCCAACGGATTGAGCCTGCAGAAGTACCGGCAGACAATGACAGCGGTACGGAAATTGCAACAGCGACCCCATCCGACAATCTGCTGAATGCCCCGCGCGTGGTCGCGGCCGATAATATCTACATCATGAACTCCATGATGCGGGATGTGATTCAGTTTGGTACCGGACGTCGTGCAACCACGTTAGGGCGTAAGGATCTGGCCGGCAAGACCGGCACCACCAATGACCAGCGTGACGCCTGGTTCAGCGGCTTTGCACGTAATCTGGTCACCATTGCCTGGGTCGGTTTCGACACCCCGCAAAAACTGGGAAGACGCGAAACCGGAGGCCACGCAGCCTTACCTGCCTGGATTGATTACATGCGTGTAGCGCTCAAAGAGTCTCCACCCGACCCGCTTCCCATGCCCGCCAATATTGTTACGCTCAAGATTGATCGTAAAACGGCGGAACATGCCGGGCCGGGACAGAAAAACGCTTTTTTTGAGATATTCCGCGAAGGCCATCAACCTCAAGTCGGAAATGGTGAGACATCAAACGCTATCGGTAATATCGAAGAACCTGGCAATAACGCTTCACAGCCGGATATTTTTTAAGTTTGGAAGCCACATGTCATATACCATGAAGCCAGCGTCTGATTTCTTATATAAGGTCTCAACAGACTCATGAGCCTGCGCAGTCAACAGGCCTTGCAACAAAAAGTCGCTATCGAAGCCGCCCGTATTCTGGCGGAAGAGGGTGGCAGCCCGCAAAAAGCCCGCGATAAAGCCCTGCAGCGCCTGGGCTTGCAGCGACAACGCCACGCCTTGCCGGAACTATCCAGCATCGCCCGCGAGCTGGAGCTTTATCAAAACCTTTACCAGGCCGGGCAACAGCCCCGGCAATTGCACGAATTAAGGCTGGCCGCTTGCCAGGCCATGCTTTGGCTGGCCGACTTTGAGCCAAGACTTTACGGTCCGGTGCTGAATGGTAGCGCCAACAGCAATAGCCGTATTCAACTGCTGCTGACAACCGATGAACCAGAAGCTGTTTTGCGCTTTCTGCTGCAACAGCAGGTTGACTATGAGAGTGCCGAGATCAATATAGATTTCGGACAGGGCAGGCAGGCGATTGCCTGCTGTCGCCTGCACGCCGGAGAACATCAACTGGAACTGTGCTTTCTGTCATGGAACCAACGCCACCGCATTCCCATTGACCCTTTTACCGATAAACCCCAGCAACTGAGCGATCTTGCCGGCCTGAAAAAACTGCTGGCAACCTACTCGTCTGATGGGGACAATGCCGCCTGCTAACGCTTGTCCAGCGGCACATAATCACGCAGGGGGGCCCCGTCATAAATCTGCCGTGGACGGCCAATACGCTGGGCCGGATCTGCAATCATTTCCATCCAGTGCGCCACCCAGCCGGAAGTTCGTGCTATGGCAAACATCACGGTAAACATATTGCGTGGAATCTTGAGCGCCTGATAAATAATGCCGGAATAAAAATCCACATTCGGATACAGCTTGCGCTCAACAAAATATTCATCCTGCAATGCGATCTCTTCAAGCCGCAATGCCAGTTCAAACATGGGGTTGTTGCTATCGGCAAATTTTTCCAGCACTTCATGGCTGACCGCGCGAATAATGCGCGCACGCGGGTCATAATGCTTATAAACCCGATGACCGAAACCCATCAGGCGAAAAGGATCGTCTTTATCTTTCGCGCGAGCCACATATTTTTCAATCTGGCTGACATCGCCTATTTCCTCTAGCATGGATAGCACGGCTTCATTGGCACCACCGTGCGCCGGCCCCCACAAAGAAGCGATACCGGAAGCAATACAGGCAAATGGATTGGCTCCCGAACTGCCCGCCAGGCGTACCGTGGAAGTGCTGGCATTCTGCTCATGATCGGCATGCAGAATAAACAACAGATTCAGAGCTTTTTCAGCAATCGGATCAGGCTGGTATTCCTCACAGGGAGTGGCAAACATCATTTTCAGAAAATTGCCGCAGTAACTCAGATTGTTTTGCGGATAAACAATCGGTTCGCCCACATTATGTTTGAAACAGGCCGCCGCTATGGTTGGCATCTTGGCAATCATGCGGTGTGCTGAAATCTCCCGATGGCGGGGATTCTGAATATCCAGAGAGTCATGATAGAAAGCTGACAAAGAACCCACCACGCCCACCATAATAGCCATCGGATGGGCGTCATAATGGAAACCGTCAAAAAAAGTCTTGAGCGCCTCATTGATCATGGTGTGATGACCAATAATACCGCTGAAATCTGCAAGCTGTGCCGTATTGGGCAGTTCACCGTATAGCAGCAAGTACGATACTTCCAGAAAACTGCTTTTTTCGGCCAGTTGCTCAATCGGATAGCCGCGATACAGCAATACGCCCTGATCACCATCAATATAGGTAATACTACTGTGGCAACTGGCGGTAGACAAAAAGCCCGGATCATAAGTTAGCAGACCGGTATCCCGATACAGGGTAGATATATCAACCGCAGACGGGCCTATAACCGCTTTTTTTACTTTCAGTCCAATTTCCAGCTCTGCAGCCGGGTAAATCAGTTTCGCATTCTTGTCTGACATGTGCAGATTCTCCTGACGGGCTTTGCAGCAGCTGCCAAGCCTACCATTTTCGCGCCTTGCTGAGTAGCTTCTGAATCCCTGCCTTCAGGCAGTTACCTTTCGCTTCCGGGCCATAACTTTTGACTATACAGGCAAACGCCCGATATCCCGGCGTACCGCCGCTGCCGACTGAGCAAAGCCGGCTTGTTCTGCGTCATTCAGTGGCAGGGATACTATGTCCGCCACTCCTGAACTATCCAGTACGCAGGGCACACCCATTGCCATATCATGCTCTCCATACTCACCTTCCAGCAGCGCCACACAAGGCAGAATACGTTTGCGATTATGACTGACGGCATCCACCATGGCCGCCACAGAAGCGCCGGGGGCATCATAAGCACTGCTGATTTTACGTAAAGCCAGTATTTCCGCACCGCCATCACGGGTGCGCTGAATGATGGCGTCTATTTTATCCTGTTCGATGAACTGACTGATGGGGATGCCATTAACCGTACAGAAGCGTGGTAAAGGCACCATGCTGTCTCCGTGGCCGCCCAGCACGATGGTGGTAATATCGTGCAAAGAAAAACCGCTCTCCATGGCAATAAAGGCCGCCATGCGAGAAGCATCCAGTACACCGGCCTGGCCAAAAACCCGTTTACGATCGAAGCCGGTACGCTGCCACACCCGGTAGGTCAGCACGTCAACCGGATTGGACACCACCAGCACCATGGCGTCCGCAGCGTAGCGCAGAATATCATCAATAATGCTGTCCATAATGGCCAGATTGGCCTCCAGCACATCCGAACGTGACATGCCGGGCTTGCGTGGCAGACCCGCCGTCACGATCACCATATCAGAACCGGCCATGGCCGCATTATCATTGCTGCCACTCACGCGTGTATCAAAATCAAACAAAGGTGCGGCCTGGGTAATATCCAGCGCCACACCCTGAGGTGCGTCCTTGCGCACATCCAGCAGCATCACTTCCTTACACAATTCTTTTTCGGCCAGAATCTGCGCCGTGGTTTCACCGACCCGACCCGCGCCCACAATGCTTATTTTGTTCATGTCCGCCTTTAACCAGTTAGATAGTTAGTGTTTGAACGAAAACGATTAAACCCTAAGAAAAACAATAATCTATATACTGTTCAGTGGACTAAAGATTATAATGCCTGTATC
>JAHXHF010000298.1 GCA_025656895.1 gamma proteobacterium symbiont of Bathyaustriella thionipta | reverse complement strand
TTTATAAGTTATTTCTATCGGTAGCATGAGCATGCTTATGAATGGTTTTTGCCAAACAAGATTCTTAAAAAAACAGTGAAACTTCAGTTGGCTATAAAATCACTTTTTACGAAAAAACAGTCAAAAAACTTGACTTTGGCTTTCACTCAATGTCGAACAAGCCCTTCTTTTTTACCGCTTTTGGCTGTTTTTTCCTTGCCTTGAGACTCATCTTTCGAGCTTGAGCGGGACGATTGTAATGGCTGGGGTATTTCAGTCAAGGCCACATCCAGTACTTCATCAATCCACCTTACTGCGCGAATATCCAAATTCTGCACAATATTCTTTGGCATTTCAGTCAATTCTCTTTCATTTTCATGCGGAATCAGCACCACTTTGATACCGCCACGATGAGCCGCCAGCAATTTCTCTTTGAGACCACCAATGGGCAAAATTTCGCCTCTGAGTGTAATCTCACCGGTCATAGCCACATCAGCACGCACCGGAATAGCGGTAAGAGCCGATACCAGCGCCGTACACATGCCTACCCCTGCACTGGGGCCGTCTTTGGGCGTAGCGCCCTCTGGCACGTGGATATGCACATCATTTTTCTGATAAAAATCATCTTCCAGCCCCAGCGTTTTGGCACGACTTCTGACCACGGTCATGGCGGCCTGAATGGATTCCTGCATCACCTCACCCAACTGACCGGTGTAGCTTAAGCGTCCCTTGCCGGGAATAACCGCTGACTCGATGCGTAGCAATTCACCACCCACCTCAGTCCAGGCCAGCCCGGTTACCTGCCCCACTTCATCATTTTCGTCGGCTTCGCCGTATCGGAAACGCTGAATACCCAGATATTTTTCCAGTGAGCGGGCGGCAATGAGGTGTTTGTGCGCCTTTTTGCTGGACAGCAGGATATCCTTCACCACTTTGCGGCAAATCTTGGCAATCTCGCGTTCCAGGTTGCGCACACCGGCTTCGCGCGTGTAATAACGCACAATGTCACGAATAGCGGGTTCCTGGAAACGAATTTCCGCTTCCTGCAGACCGTTTGCCTTGACTTGCTTGGGAATGAGATAACGCAGCGCAATATTGACCTTTTCATCTTCGGTATAGCCGGACAAGCGGATGACTTCCATTCTATCCAGCAAAGGGCCGGGGATATTCATGCTGTTGGCAGTCGCCACAAACATGATTTCAGAAAGATCGAATTCCACTTCCATGTAATGGTCGGTGAAGGTGTTATTTTGTTCGGGGTCCAGAACTTCCAGCAATGCAGAGGCCGGGTCACCACGAAAATCCATCGCCATTTTGTCCAGTTCATCCAGCAAAAACAAAGGATTGCGTGATTTCACCTTACTCAGGCTCTGAATAATTTTACCCGGCATTGAGCCAATATAGGTGCGTCTGTGACCACGAATTTCGGCTTCATCACGCACACCACCCAGGGCCATGCGTACATATTTTCGGTTGGTGGCACGCGCGATTGATTGCCCCAGCGAGGTTTTACCCACGCCCGGAGGCCCGACCAGACATAGAATAGGCCCTTTCAGTTTACGCACGCGCTGCTGCACCGCAAGATATTCCAGGATGCGTTCTTTTACTTTTTCCAGGCCGTAGTGATCGGCTTCCAGAACATCTTCAGCTTTACTCAGGTCATTGCGTACCTTGCTGCGTTTTTTCCACGGCACATCCACCAGCGTATCAATATAATTGCGTACTACGGTCGCTTCAGCCGACATGGGAGACATCAGCTTAAGTTTATTCAGTTCCGACAGGGCCTTGGTTTTGGCCTCTTTGGACATGCCGGCCTTGTTGATTTTTTGTTCCAGTTCTTCCAGTTCGTTGGGTACATCATCCATCTCACCCAGTTCTTTCTGGATCGCCTTCATTTGCTCATTCAGATAATATTCGCGCTGATTTTTTTCCATTTGACGCTTGACGCGCCCGCGAATTTTCTTTTCCATTTGCAAAATATCGCTTTCGCCTTCCATCATCGCCATCAGATGTTCCAGACGGGCCTGTATGCCGGCAATTTCAAGCACCTGCTGTTTTTCTTCGTGCTTGATATTCATGTGCGCCGCAATGGTATCGGCCAGGCGGCTGGCGTCATCAATACTGGCCAGCGAGGTCAGCACTTCCGGTGGGATTTTTTTGTTTAACTTGACGTATTGATCAAAAGCATCCACCGCTGTACGCATGAGTACATCGGCTTCTTTGTCATCTTCTATCGGGGTTTCCTGGATCTCTTTGATCTGGGCAGAAAAATAATCGTCATTTTCAACAATTTTAAGCAGTTCGGTACGCCCGCGGCCTTCCACCAGCACTTTGACAGTGCCATCCGGTAGCTTTAACAACTGCAGAATATTAGCGGTTGTACCTATGGAAAAAATATCTTTTGTGCCAGGATCATCCACATCCGGATTTTTTTGTGCCACCAGCAGGATCATTTTATTATCCTGCATGGCCGCATCCAGCGCGTTAATGGATTTTTCCCGTCCAACAAACAGAGGGATCACCATGTGCGGATAGACCACTACATCACGTAAGGGCAAAACCGGAATCAGGCTGCTGACATCCAAAATGCCGTCAGGGGCTTCTATTTCTGTTTGCATAGGAAGTTCTCGAAATGAATAACGTCAGGTCCGCAGGCAGTGATAAGCGGCGGATAATAAGTGGATGGCTCAAACCTGAGCAACCACAGTATGCATAGAGATGGTGTTGTTACCGCCCTGATTCAAGCACCGAGTGGAGATTTTCCGGCACTTAACTGGGCGGCTGATTCACCACCATCATAGATAATATAAGGATCGGTATCTCCAACAATGACCGCTTCATCGACCACTACCTTGCTGACATTGTCCATGGAAGGCAGATCGTACATGATGTCCAGCAGAGTATGCTCCAGTATGGTTCTGAGCCCGCGTGCGCCGGTTTTACGATCCATGGCCTTTTTGGCGATGGCATGCAGTGCATCCTCACGCAATTCCAGTTCACAGCCTTCCATATCAAACAGTTTCTGATACTGTTTCACCAGTGCATTCCTGGGTTCCTGAAGGATACGCACCAGCGCATTTTCATCCAGTTCTTCCAGTGTAGCCACCACCGGAAGACGTCCGACAAACTCCGGAATCAAGCCAAAACGAATCAGGTCTTCCGGTTCTACATCCACCAGAATTTCACCCACAGAACGGGTATCGTCACTGCTGCGTACTTCGGCTGAAAAGCCAATTCCGCCCTTTTCAGAGCGTTCACGAATCACTTTTTCCAGACCGGCAAAAGCCCCGCCCACAATAAACAGGATATTGGAAGTATCAACCTGCAAAAATTCCTGCTGCGGATGTTTACGACCACCCTGCGGCGGTACAGAGGCCACCGTGCCTTCGATCAGCTTTAACAGCGCCTGCTGCACACCTTCGCCGGAAACATCACGGGTAATGGAAGGATTATCGGATTTGCGTGAAATCTTGTCGATTTCATCAATATAAACGATGCCGGTCTGTGCTTTTTCAACATCGTAATCACATTTCTGCAGTAATTTTTGAATAATGTTTTCAACGTCTTCACCCACATAGCCGGCTTCGGTCAGGGTGGTGGCATCGGCCATGGTAAAAGGCACATTCAGCAGACGCGCCAGAGTTTCAGCCAGCAGGGTTTTTCCCGAGCCGGTCGGCCCGATGAGCAGAATATTGCTCTTGGAAATTTCGATCTCATCCTTGTCGCCGCTGCTTTCCAGGCGTTTATAGTGGTTATAAACCGCTACTGCCAGCACTTTTTTGGCGCGCGCCTGGTCAATAACATAGTCATCCAGAGATGCGTTAATTTCATGCGGCTTGGGCAGTTTGCTGGAGGAGATGACACCGGCTGCCTCCTGCATTTCTTCGCGGATAATGTCATTGCACAAATCCACGCATTCATCACAGATAAAGACCGAGGGGCCTGCAATCAGCTTACGTACTTCATGCTGGCTTTTGCCGCAGAATGAGCAGTACAGCAGTTTGCCGTCGTCTTCTTTGCCTTTCGTACTCATGGTTGTGCTACCTCGGTTCGCTTCGTCTTTCGCACACCCGGATTATCCAGGCGCAGAGACGTTCTGCTTAATAAGACCGGTTTCGATGATAGCCCATTGCATACCCTGCTGAAAAGGGCAGAAACAGTGTGGATTAGTGATATTTTAGACCTGCGGCACAATTTCAGCGTAAAACAGGCGGAATGCAGCCTGGCAAAATCAAACCGTTTCCTGCGGATTACGCTCTACCAACATGGTATCAATCAGACCATATTCAACCGATTCTTCGGCGCTCATGAAATTATCACGCTCGGTATCTTCGGCAATTTTTTCCAGCGTCTGACCGGTGTGTTTGGCCAGAATATTGTTCAGGCGGTCGCGCACCAGCAGAATTTCACGTGCATGAATTTCAATATCGGTAGCCTGACCCTGAAAGCCGCCCAGCGGCTGATGAATCATGGTGCGTGAATGCGGCAGCGCATAACGCTTGCCCGCGGCTCCACCGGCCAGCAACAAAGCGCCCATGCTGGCGGCCTGCCCCATGCACATGGTACTGACATCGGCTTTAATGAATTGCATGGTGTCATAAATAGCCAGCCCGGCACTGACCGAGCCACCGGGGGAATTGATATAAACGTGAATGTCTTTATCCGGATTTTCAGATTCCAGAAACAGCAGTTGCGCCACAATAAGATTGGCCATGTGGTCTTCAACCGGCCCCACCACGAATACTACCCGCTCTTTCAGTAATCGTGAGTAAATATCATAAGCGCGCTCACCACGAGCGCTTTGTTCCACAACCATAGGAACCATGCCGATATTGGATGTCTCAATACGCTTATCTATCATTTACTTGATCCTGATTACAAATATTTACGTGAACGACTCAACTAACCACTGAAATCAGCCAGCCGGGTGGCTACTATTACACAAGCTGCTTGTCGATTAGCCTGCGGGTGACATCAAATCATCAAATGTCTTGTTATCTTCATTCACATCGGCCTGCTGCAGAATCAGATCAACGACCTGATCTTCCAATACCAGATTTTCCACGGAATCCATTTGCTGCTTGTTGGAATAGTACCAGTCAATCACTTCCTGTGGTTTTTCGTAGCTGGCAGCAAAGGTATCCACTGCGGTTTTTACCCGATCAGCATCCGGCTTCATGTCCTGCTGTTTGATAATTTCGGCGATCAGCATACCCAGAGTAACGCGTTTTTTCGCCTGATCCTTAAAAACTTCCAGCGGCATTTCAACACTGCTGCTGTTGCCGCTTGATTTCATTTCTTCACGTGCACGATCACGCAGGCTCTCAGCCTCACTATCAATCAGGCTGGCCGGAATAATCATCTCGTGAGATTCGATCAAAGCTTCCATGACCTGGTTTTTATTGCGCGCATTCACGGTTTGTGCAAGCTCACGCTGCATGTTGCCACGAATATCATCACGCAAGGCATCCACACCGCCCTCATCTATACCCAGAGTAGCGGCAAAGTCCTCGTCCAGTTCAGGTAGCTCGGATTCTGCCACGGCAGTAACCTGCACTTCAAAATGGGCTTCTTTACCGGCCAGATGTTCTGCCCGGTAATCATCTGGAAAAGTCACATCAAAACTGCTTTCATCACCGGCTGACTTTCCTTCCAGAGCGGCTTCAAAGCCATCAATCATCTGTCCCGATCCCAGCTCGATAGCCACATCTTCAGCCGTGCCGCCTTCGAATACTTCGCCATCAATTGAACCTTTAAAGTTGATGGTCAGTTGATCACCGGTAGTCGCTGCACGTTCAACCGTATTCCACACCACGCGTTGCTTGCGTAATTTTTCCAGCATGGCATCAATATCACTGTCGCTGACATCAGCCACTGTTTTTTCAACTTTCAGGCTGGAAAAATCAACCAGCTCCACTTCCGGCAGTACTTCAAAAATAGCGGTGTAGCCAATATCACCTTCAGCCGCGTCCTTCAGTGGTTCAATTTTAGGTTCGCCCGCCGGTATCAGTTCTTCTTTACGTACCGCTTCATAAAAGCTGCTTTGAACCAGATCACCAAAGGCCTCCTGTTCAACACCGGGACCATAGCGACGACGCAATACAGACATCGGCACTTTACCGGGACGAAAGCCATCCATACGTGCCGTTTTGGCAATTTTCTTTAGACGCTGGTCAACCGTTTTTTGCAACTGCTCTTTAGACAGCAGCACATTCATACGACGTTCCAGACCATCACCGACTTCAACTGAGATTTGCATTCATTACCCCGGGGTTCATCAGATTAACAACTTCATACCTATTAAATGGTGCGAAAGGAGAGACTCGAACTCTCACGGGATACCCCACTGGAACCTAAATCCAGCGCGTCTACCAATTCCGCCACTCTCGCTTAGCCGAGGGATTATACTGACTCTTTAAGAAAAATGTTAGGTCGAATATAACGGCCCGGCTAAGCGCTGAATAGTTAGTGTTTGAACGAAAACGATTAAACCCTAAGAAAAACAATAATCTGAAGTTTCACTGTTTTTTTAAGAATCTTGTTTGGCAAAAACCATTCATAAGCATGCTCATGCTACCGATAGAAATAACTTATAAA
>JAHXHF010000400.1 GCA_025656895.1 gamma proteobacterium symbiont of Bathyaustriella thionipta | reverse complement strand
GGGGTCGCCAGTTGCGCAATTAAAAAAGTAAAAATAACGCTAAAATCGTGTCAAGCACTTTTTTGTGTTATTTTCGCTGAGTAGTTACAAAGGATACACCTAATACCTTATGTAATTTCTAGAATCAAGCTGTTTTAAGCCCGATTGCCCTAGCCTAATCGTGGTTTTTACTTGACTGCAAGGCCGTATACCGGTTAAATACGCGCTCTTTTCCAACACTAGCCGCACTCCTGCATCAGTCGGATGCTGCGTTGTTAGAAAATCGCCCAGGTAGCTCAGTCGGTAGAGCAGGGGACTGAAAATCCCCGTGTCGGCAGTTCGATTCTGTCCCTGGGCACCATCTACCCATTCCAAGACATTCCAGAAAGTCCCTACAGCCCGCACCGTTGCGGGCTTTTTTGTGCTATATTGCTTTCAAGACATCCCACTAAATACCACGATATACCCCACCCAAGCGCCGATTTTTTGGGGTATATCCTTGGGGTACATTCAAATACAGGTGGGGTACATTTCTCTGAATACGCTTCCGGGGGCTGAAAATGGCACTGACCGCAACGAAAGTAAAAAACACAAAACCGAAGGCAAAGCCGTTCAAACTGTACGACAGCAAAGGCCTGTTCCTGCAGATCACCCCAAAGGGCGCGAAGCTGTGGCGGTTCAAGTTCAGACGACCGTCAACGGGCAAGGAAGGCCTGCTTGCACTGGGTAGTTATCCAGCCACCACATTAAAGGCCGCCAGAGCCAGACGGGACGAAGCGCTAGAATTGCTTGAGGCCGGCACTGACCCAGGCATAGCCCGCCAGAAAGAGGCGCGGGAAAAGAAAGCAGCAGCGGCCAACAGCTTTGAAGCCGTGGCCGGTAACTGGATGGCGCACCACTTGAGCGAGAAAAGCCCGGCCTATCGAAACAAGGTCACCCGGTTATTACAGCGTGATGTGTTCCCGTGGATAGGCCGCGAACCCATAACGGAACTGACCGCACCGGATATTCTGGATTTACTCAGACGACAGGAAAGGCGGGGTATTTACGAAACAGCCCATGTCACCCTGCAAGTGATCGGGCAAGTGTTCCGCTTTGGGGTAGCGAACAGCCAGACTGATACAGACCCTACCCCGGCTTTGCGCGGGGCATTAAAGCCCGTCACCACAAAACACATGGCCGCACCCACTGACCCGGTAGAGGTGGGCGGCTATTTACGGGCGTTCGACAGTTTCAAAGGCACACTGCAGGTACAGGTTGCACTACAGCTTTTGCCGTTGCTCTTTTGCAGACCGGGCGAATTGCGGCAAATGCGCTGGCAGGATATAGACCTTGCTGCAGGTGAATGGCGCTACACCGTCAGTAAAACAAAAACCGATCATATTGTGGCGCTATCCACGCAAGCCGTGGCGCTGTTGACGGAATTGCAGCCAGTGACCGGACACATGCCGGGCGGCTGGGTATTTGTGGGCGCACGTTCACCACTCAAGCCTATGAGTGATGCCGCCATAGGTGCGGCTTATAAGCGGCTGGGTATCGACACCCAAACAGAGCTGATCCCGCACGGCTGGCGATCCGTTGCCCGAACCCTGCTGCATGAGCGCCTGAACTATGATCCCGCCATCATTGAGCATCAATTAGCGCACCGGGTGGCCGATAGCCTGGGAGATACCTACAACCGCACAAAGTTCATTGACCAGCGCCGGGAGATGATGCAAGTTTGGGCTGATTACCTGGGTAAATTGAAAGCTGGTGGTGATGTTATTCAACTACCCTGTGGAACTCGCTCAAAAGTGTTTTAGTAAAACAGGCAATGTTTTATATGGTTATTTGATTATGAGCCTGTGAAACATTCTGTGCTTTCAGCAAATATTGTTGACGCGCGCCTTTTAATGTACGCTCCATTCATCCCTGTAGCACCTATAGGGCATTTGGAGTATGTACACATGAAAAAACTGTTACGCATTAAAGCCGTTATGGAAATAACCGGACTGTCTCGCACAGTCCTTTACCGCCTGATGGATGACGGCGAATTCCCGAAGTCTATCCAGCTAAGCCCTCGTGCTGTTGCCTGGGACTCTGACGCGGTACAGGACTGGATCAAGGCCAAACTCAAGGCGGCCGCATGAAAATCCAACAAAAAAAAGGGACTGCCATAGCGACAGCCCCTGACTTTTTCCACTAACAGCGGGACTCCTTGTTTCTTGGCAGATGCGAGAGTTCCGCAAGGATAGTTTCACATGAAAATCATTGTGCGCGATATTCAGCGCTTTCTATGCCTGCATAATAGCAATTTATGGGGGTATCGGCTATGAGCGCCATTCAATTCACTGTCTACACCGAACCCAATGGCAAGACAGCCGGTAAGACAATCAGCATCAAGGACGGGAGGCTGACTAAAACCTCAAATGCTCACGGCGGGTTTGGTTATCGCTTCACCACCGAAACAGTCAGCAGGGCGAAACAGTTCGCTGACTTCCTGAACCGATTACCCACAAGCTGCATGACGAGCTACGGCATAGCCAAAAAATCCACCGGCACAATTACCAGCGCGCGCCGACAAGATCAGCACCCTGACCGGGTCGCCCGAAACAAAGGGAATTTTCGCTGGCCGGATGGTGCTGGAATTTTAATGCTTGATTACGATGCGCCAGAGGACGGACAAGGGCTGACTAAGGGTGATTTGATTACAGCCTTAACCGGCCAGATTAAACAGTCAGCCTATTCCTACGTTCACGGGTACAGTTCCAGCAGCTTTATCTACGATGCTGCTGGCAGACAGTGGACAGGTGCGAGAGGGCAAAGACTGTACCTTTTCATCAAACAGGCTTCAGATGCTAAGCGGGCGTTGGACAATCTGCATGAACGGCTATGGCTATCTGGCTTTGGCCGTTTTGACATAAGCAAAAGTGGATCATTGCTAAGCCGTTCTTTGGTTGATATTTCTGTGGCACAACCCGAGCGCCTGGACTATTCAGCGCCACCGCAATGCCTGAATGGGCTGGTACAGAAAAGACCACCGTTCACGGCGCACGGTTCCGGCTTGCTTGATAGTCAGCAGGCCCTGCCTGACCTTACACCGGACGAGCGTTCACAGCTTGATGCAATGCAGCAGGAAGCCCGTAAAGCCGTTGAGAGCGAAGCACAGGCCGTACGCAAAGCCTTTGACGAAAAGCGCGGCAAGATCATCCGCGAACAAAACCCTGCTTTAACTCAAGAACAGGCAGAACGGATAGTCAGCACTGCACGGTGCGGCGTATTGCAGGCTGACTTTGTCCTGTTCCCGACAGGTGATGCTGTACCCGCACAGGTCACAGTGAAGGAATTACTCAGTAACCCTCAAGCCTGGCACGGGCAATACTTCAGAGAACCACTTGAACCCGGCTACCGTTCGGACAATCCACGCATGGCAATGGCTGTGATGTTCGGCAAACAGGCACCGATGATAACCAGTTTGGCGCATGGCGGTATCCAATATAAATTAGGTGACAATGTGAAAAGTACCCATGAAAACAAAGGAAGTTCGACAGAAGAGAAGTCTGCACCCGGCGGCTTTGAAAGCGACAAGGGCGGCGTTTTTGAAGTCCGCAAGGATAAAGACGGCCAGCCGGTAAAAAAGCAGATCACTTACAAGCCCGTATCAGTTAAAGCTATAAGCCGAAACCATGAAGGCGAGAATTGGGGCGTACTGGTTCACTGGGAAGATATGGACGGCAAAGAGCATGAACGAGCCATCCCAAAGAAGCTGTTCCATGCCAACGGAACAGAGCTGGCGTGTTTGCTGGCTGATGGTGGTTTGCCCATTAAACCGGGGCAGGAACGAAAGCTGCTGCAATTCCTGGCGGCGTTCAAAACGACTGCACGAATGAAAGCGGCTGACTGTACCGGCTGGCTTGAAAAGTCCTTTGTTTTACCGGATAAAACGATAAACGAAACAGAGTCAGAGCGGATTGTTTTCCAGCCTGCTGGCCTGTCCAATATATCAAAGGCAATCACCACAAAAGGCACTCATGCTGAATGGATGAAAGGCATAGAGAACGCGACACCACTAGCCATATTCTGCATATCGGCGGCTTTGAGTGCGCCGATACGTTATCTGGTCGGGGTTGAGGCAGGCGGCTTTCATTTGTTCAATACCACATCAAAGGGCAAGACGACCGTTCTACAGGCGGCTGCCAGTGTTTGGGGTAATGGTACTGATCCACAAATATCAGGCGGTGATAGTGCTTATATTCAGCGATGGAACAGCACTACCAATGCCCTGGAAAGCAAGGCTGAAGCCTTTAATGATTTACCAATGATTGTTGACGAGATCGGCGAAGGTGATCCGCGTGAATTTGGGTAGGCTATCTATCGGATTATTTCAGGCACAGGACGAAGCCGGGCGAACCGTAGCGGCGGACTTAGAGACTCAAAGAGCTGGCGCATATTGGTTTTATCGGCGGGAGAAGTAGCGGTAGCTGACTTTATCGAGACCGGCGGAAGAGCGGTTAAAGGCGGGCAGCTGGTACGTATGATTGACGTTGATTGTGAAAGAGTGGGCGCATTGTTTAAGTCAGCAGAAGACGCGGACAGCATGAAACAGCTTTGTGCTAATCATTATGGTCATGCGGGACGGCTGCTAATCCCAAATGCTCACAACATAAAAGAGATTTACAGCAGGTTTAATCCTGACGATTTGGGCGAAGCGGTGGCCCCTATCGCTAAACGGGCAAGAAAGCGTTTTGCATTGGTGGCGGCGGTCGGCATGGCGGCGGTTCGCTACGGGGTAGTGCCCTGGCAATATGACGATGTGCTTGCAGCGGTTAAACGGGTATTTGAGTGCTGGCATGAAACCAGCAGCAGCGTATCGGATATTGACCGGGGCGTTCAGTCCGTCATGGATTTTATGCTTGAGCATGAAGCCCGATTTCAAAAGGACAAGTTCACAGAGCACGACGCCAAGTTTTCCTATACGCCACAGAACCGGGCCGGATGGGTGAAAGATGATTTATATCACTTCACGAGTAAAGCCTTCAAAGAGTCCTGCAATGGGGCTGACGCTGAAAAGGTCAAACGGGCGATCAAAGAACTGGGTTTTTTGTACGCGCCACAGGATGGGCGGCTGACAAATAGTATCAAGGTGGACGGCGAAACCCGGCGAGTGGTTTCCGTGAAGTCCGGAATTTTATCAAAGTCATTAAAAAATGGTGGTAACCCTGGTAACCCGCTTACTCTCGCAAGGGTTACAGAGGTTACCACCTGATTTTTTCACTGGTAACCCGGCGCTTGAGGTTACCACCGGTTACCACCTGTTTTTTTCACTGGTAACCGCTACAGCCCTTGCTGCATAAGGGCGGTTACCACCGTTACCACCTAAAACAGATAACTTGAGAAAAAATATGCTTAAAAATATCCACTTTGAGATGAACGGCGGGAAGCTAAAGGCATTTCCTGAAAAGCCATTGACCGATGACCAGCGCGAATATATCCGGGCGCATAAGTGGTGGATTATGACGCGGGTTCGGCTGGCGGCATTGAGTGAGCCGGAAGCAATGAATGAAATGCTGTCCTGGTATCGAGAGAGTCAGCGCCGTATTGCACCCGCACGAAATAAAACCCTGGCGGCATTACTGGCTGACTACCGGCGCAACAGGGCGAAGTATCAGCGGGCACAAAGCGACAGAAAATGACGCTATCCACTTTTGGACGTATCACAACAGGAAAAAGTATCATGTTTGATGGACTGAGTTTTGAGCTGGTTGGTGACAGCATCGGCGTTAACGGTCCTGCCACCAAAGCGCAGCTGGAGCTTATAGAGCTGCACAGTGTTCGTATTGTGGCACGTCTCAAGATTGAAAAGATGGTAGACCCTGAGCGGGTGAATGAGCTGATGTGCTGGTACTCTGACGAAGATTTCAATAATCCGGCGCTATGGAGCGCTGAAGAATTGTGGAAGGATATAGTAGGCTACGCCAAGCACAAGCACCTTCATGGCCTGATGTTTATGCAGGGGGACAGTGTGCCAGCGCCCGGGAGTAGTGCTATTCATTGAGAAAGGCAGGCCGGCTGACTAAAGAGAAACCGGAACTGTTGGGGTCAAATAGGAAGTCAACTTCCTATTTGGACGTTGATACAGAACTGTAACACGGCTGAATGCCTGCACCCCGGTAGGGTGGGTAAAAAGTAAAACATAAACGGCTTGTGATGCGCGCGGAAAGGAATATTTTCACGACCGCGGAAAATACCAACTGTTCAAATTTTGTACAATAGAGAAAAAGGAGAGAACAAATGACAAAACCAACTGCACTAAAGATGCTTGAAGGCAACCCCGGTAAGCGCCCACTGAACCAAAACGAACCTAAGCCGGAAATCGAAAGTCAGCCCCCTGCACCGCCGGCCTTTCTGGACAAAGCCGCTGCCGCTAAATGGGTTGAACTGGCGGACATTCTGCATCCGCTGGGATTATTGACAGCAGCGGATCATGACGCACTGAGCCGGTATTGCACGAGCTGGGCCCAATGGCTGATCGCACAGCATGAACTTCAGAAGGAAGGCCTGACTGCAGAAGCAGCGAATGGCCTCACCCACCAAAGTCCGCATTTCCATATTTCCAACAAATCGGTAGGTGTCAACATACTTTTCGCCTAAATGCTTCATTTAAGCAGCAAGTTTCATGTCAGCCCCTTGCTGGTTTTCATTGACAGGATT
>JAHXHF010000145.1 GCA_025656895.1 gamma proteobacterium symbiont of Bathyaustriella thionipta | reverse complement strand
GGGAAAAAGATTTTGTTTCACTGCTTTTGCGTATGGTGGCTTGATGGCTGACTGTCAGGTTGATTTGGATTTCAGTGAAACTTCAGTAGCTTAACTACCGTAGGATCAAAGTTTTCCTGAATATCCCGATGATTTTCGAGCAACCACTCATTCGCCCGGCCAATCTCTTCTGCGAGAAGCTTTTCCACTTCCGCATAGTCGGCCACCAGTGAATTGCAGTCTGACAGAAATTGACACCAGCGAATCTGCTTCAAAGTTCTTTCATTGGTAAAAACAAAAAATCGGTGAGGATCATCATCCCAATCTTTGTTGTGTACATATACGGCAGTAAGTCGTTGGACATTTGATTCACTCAACGCCAACCAGCGTTCTCGTTGACAGCCATACCAGCGACTTCTCAGTTCATCCAACTGAGCCTCCTGCCCTGCCGCGTCAACTTTTACATCCCAAAGAAATCCGCCTTGTTCTTGTTTGCCGTGATTATTGCCATCGACATATTCATGGGGGATGAGTTGTTGGATAATTTCCACGCACGCAGAATCAACCTCATCCAGCACATAGGTAGCCAGAGAGGTAAAAGTCGCATAGTAGAACTGATCTTGTATGAGCAATCTGACCCAGGAAGGGTGCTGGTAGGCGAAGTATTCAATACCATCATAATCTGTAAAGTCCCGCTTGCGCGCCTCTTCCTGAAACCGGTAGTCTGCATAGTCGTAATCATAGAGTGTCGGGAAATCCAACAGAGTTTTACCCTCCGCCATGCACTCATTGAGATAGATGTAATCTTCACCAATGCCTGTCGTCAGAAGCCTTGCCCAGTTCAACGGGTTAAGATCGGTTAACGACACATTCTTCCAGGCTTCGTCAACCTCGTCAGTCCGGCACTTGATATCAAGCAAATCATCCAGCAGTACGCGTTGTACTCTACATCTTGCATCTTCACTCATGGTTGCCCGGAAGCGTTCCTGCTCCTCAGGCGTCCAGGCATAATAGCGAGCATCCGCTGCGATGAGCGCCTTGCGTGCAGCTACCATCAACTTTTGTCTATCCAGATAGGCCAGCTTGTATGTTTTTCCATTCATTACTGAATGACTCCATGTCTACTGGCGCAGTTCAACCTAAGCGGAAAATAGCAGGTTTCCGGATTGCTCCAAAACACACGTAGCACATGCGCTCTGATACCATGACAGCCTCCATCTGCCTCTCATGGTATCGCTGTGTTTTGCGTTACTGCCCGCAAAAAATACCATTGATGATGCAGATTACATCATCAATATGATTAATTTAACCCTTATTATTCAACAGGTTATAAATTTCTGTCACTCCCACTCAATCGTTGCAGGTGGTTTGCCGGATATGTCATAAGCAACCCGCGAGATGCCTTTTACTTCGTTGATAATTCTACGGCTGACGTGGTCGAGAAAATCATACGGCAGATGGGCGAAACGGGCGGTCATGAAGTCGATGGTTTCTACCGCGCGCAGGCTTACCACATAATCATACTGACGCGCATCGCCGACCACACCGACCGATTTTACCGGCAGGAATACCGCGAAGGCCTGGCTGACTTTGTCGTACAGTTCGTGTTTGACCAGTTCTTCTATGAAGATATGATCCGCCAGTCTTAATACATCGGCATATTCTTTGCGTACTTCTCCCAGTATGCGTACACCCAGACCCGGCCCGGGGAAAGGATGGCGATAGACCATTTCATAAGGCAGCCCCAGTTCCACGCCAATTTTGCGCACTTCATCCTTGAACAGTTCACGCAAAGGCTCGACCAGCTTGAGTTTCATGTGTTCCGGCAAACCACCGACATTGTGATGTGATTTGATCACATGCGCCTTGCCGGAAGCGGCTCCGGCCGATTCAATCACATCCGGGTAAATGGTGCCTTGCGCCAGCCATTTCACATCACTGAGTCTGGCGGCTTCTTCTTCAAAAACTTCAATAAAAAGATTGCCGATAATTTTGCGCTTCTTCTCTGGATCGGTCACACCGGCCAGACGCTCAAGAAAGCGCTCTTCGGAATCAACCCGTATGACCTTGATTCCCATGTGTTCGGCAAAGGTGGCCATGACCTGATCGCCTTCATGATGGCGTAACAGGCCATTATCAACAAACACGCAGGTTAGCTGATCACCGATTGCCTGATGCAATAAAGCCGCCACTACCGAAGAATCCACGCCGCCGGAAAGCCCCAGCAAGACCTGATCATTACCCACCTGCTGCGCCATGCTGTGAATGCTGTCGGCAATAATCTCTCCCGCTGTCCAGTGCGCTTCGCAGGCACAGATATTGAAAAGAAAATGTTCAATAATGCGCTGACCCTGTCGGGTGTGGGTCACTTCCGGGTGAAATTGCAGCCCGTAATATTGGCGTGATTCATCCGACATACCGGCCAGTGGCGCACTGTCTGTTTCAGCAATAACATGGAATCCGGGCGGCAATTCTTCCACCCGGTCACCGTGACTCATCCACACATCCAGCAGACCGTAGCCTTCTTCTGTGGTGTGGTCTTCAATATCCTTAAGTAAGGTGGAATGAGCGCGCGCGCGCACTTGTGCGTAACCGTATTCATGTGCGGCAGAGGCGGCTACCCGCCCGCCCAGTTGTGCCGCCATGGTTTGCATGCCGTAGCAAATGCCGAGTAGCGGAATACCCAGTTCAAACACTTTCTGCGGCGCTCGCGGGGCATCATCACCGGTGACGGTTTCCGGGCCACCCGAAAGAATGATGCCATTCAAGGGGCGATCCAGCGCCTGTTCGGCATTGTCGTAGGGGAAAATCTCGCAAAACACGCCGGCTTCGCGGACACGCCTTGCAATCAACTGGGTGTATTGTGAACCAAAATCAATAATCAGTATGCGATAGGCATGTATGTTTTGTGGACTGCTCATAAAAGGTTCCGAAGCAATAACAGGTGATCAATCGGTGCGGTAATTGGGCGCTTCTTTGGTGATGGTGACATCGTGCACATGCGATTCACGCATGCCCGCATTGGTGACCCGTACAAAACCGGGTTTTGTGTGTACTTGCTGCATATTGGCACAACCGGTATAGCCCATGCTGGCTCTAACACCACCCAGTAATTGATGCACAATATTCAATACCGAGCCTTTATAAGGAACCCGGCCTTCAATACCTTCCGGCACCAGTTTGTCGGTTTCCGTGGTTTTTTCCTGGAAGTAGCGATCGCTGGAACCGGTTTTTTCCGACATGGCTCCGAGAGAACCCATGCCCCGATAGGATTTATAGGAACGTCCCTGGAATAATTCAATTTCACCCGGCGATTCATCCGTGCCGGCAAACAGACCGCCCACCATGACCGAATGAGCGCCTGCTACCAGCACTTTGGCGATATCGCCCGAATAACGCAGGCCGCCATCCGCAATCAGGGGTACACCGGTGTCTTGCAGCGCGCTGGCCACATTGGCGACCGCGGTAATCTGCGGCACACCCACACCCGCCACAATACGCGTGGTACAGATGGAACCCGGACCTATACCTACCTTGACCGCATCAGCTCCGGCATCTACCAGTGCTTTAGCGGCATCTGCGGTGGCTATATTGCCGCCAATCACCTGTACCTGCGGGTAGTTTTTCTTGACCCAGGCTACCCGCTCCAATACACCTTTGGAATGACCGTGCGCAGTGTCCACTACAATGACATCCACTCCGGATGCTGCCAGGGCTTCTACCCGTTCTTCTGTACCTTCGCCCACACCCACGGCCGCGCCTACACGCAGGCTTTCCTGTTCGTCCCGGCAGGCCAGCGGTTTGTCTTTGGCTTTCTGAATGTCTTTTACTGTAATCAGGCCACGCAGTTCGAAATCGTCATTAACCACCAATACCTTTTCGATGCGGTGTTTATGCAGCAAGGCAATGACGGTTTCACGGTTAGAACCTTCTTTTACAGTGACCAGCTTATCTTCCGGTGTCATGATGGCCGATACCGGATTATCGAAATGGGTTTCAAAACGCAGGTCGCGTCCGGTCACAATGCCCACCAGCCTGTTGCCATCGGTGACCGGCACACCGGAGATATTGCGCTCACGGGTACGACGAATGACTTCGGCAATCGTCGTATCTGGAGATACCGTAATCGGATCGTGGATAACACCACTTTCATAGCGCTTTACCCGCCGTACTTCACGTGCCTGCTCTTCGCTGGTCATGTTCTTGTGAATAATCCCGATGCCGCCTTCCAGTGCCAGCGTGATAGCCAGTCTGGATTCGGTAACCGTATCCATGGCTGCCGAGATCAGCGGTATATTCATGCGAATATCCCGGGTCAGTTGTGTCTGCAGATTGACATCTCTCGGCAGCACCTCTGAAAAGGCTGGAATCAGTAGTACATCATCAAAGGTCAGAGCTTCTTCTATCAGGCGCATGGCAAGGCTTCCGGGTTGGGTGGGAGAAGTTGCCGCCGAATTATAAATGTCCGGCGCCTAAATTACGAGGCAGAATAACAAAATCATGCTATCGGCTGTAAAAATACAGGTTTGACGATATGCTCATGAAACGGTAGCCTTGGCATTCTGGAGGCATCCGCGATGCTTCCAACAGTAGAATTGTATGGCCCATAGATCAACCTGCCTGACTGTATGGCCCTGTGCGTTCAGTGCGGCAGCATAAAAATCATTATTGAGGAGATGGAGAAAAGATGAAAAGAAAACTAACCGTTATACTTTTAGCAGCCGTTTGCACCATAGGTATCAGTGCCTGT
The DNA here is from genome assembly GCA_025656895.1 of gamma proteobacterium symbiont of Bathyaustriella thionipta. GTDB lineage: Bacteria > Pseudomonadota > Gammaproteobacteria > Chromatiales > Chromatiaceae > JAHXHF01. Next base: position 1,986 of record JAHXHF010000145.1, on the reverse strand, counting down.
CAGGCCAATAACAGCAAGCCAGACTCTGCCGCTGCCGCAACAGCGGCTGCCAGCACTGGCAGCAAAGCCGATTATGAAAGCGCTCTGGCAGCCGCCAATAAAGCCATGAAAGAAGCCAAATCGGTTGATGGTTTATGGCGTGATACCGGAAAAATCCTCAAAGGGGCTGAAAAAGCCGCCAAGGCCGGAGACTATGCCAAAGCCACCAAAATGGCAAAAACGGCCGAATTTCAGGGCCACATGGGTGCTTCCCAGGCAAAATCCCAGAAAAATGTCGGCACCCCGAGCTGGATGAACTAAAAGCGTCCATACAGACCTTGAAAAGGCCGGCATTGCCGGCCTTTTCTGTTTCTGCTTACCCGGATTAGAACCCGTTCAACAAGCACCCTATTCAGGCCATTCGATAACCCAGTCCATGCCACAAGCCGATCAATTTATTTACAGCGTAAGCCAGCTGAATCAGCAGGCCCGCTCCATTCTGGAAGGCAGTTTTCCGCTCATCTGGATTGAAGGCGAACTGTCCAATCTGGCGCGACCGGCATCCGGTCATTGGTACTTCACTTTAAAAGACGCTTCCGCTCAGGTTCGTTGCGCCATGTTTCGCACCCGTAACCGGCTGTTACGCTTCCAGCCCGCCAATGGTGACCGCATTACCCTGCGGGCAAGGGTCAGCCTGTACGAAGGCCGTGGTGACTTCCAGTTGATTGCGGAACACATGCAGCCCGCCGGACTGGGAGATTTACAGGCCGAGTTTGAAGCGCTGAAAAAAAAACTGGCTCTGGCCGGGCTGTTTGACAAAGAGCGCAAGCGCCCCCTGCCCGCCTACCCCCGTTGTGTCGGCGTAATTACTTCCGCCAGCGGAGCCGCTGTTCAGGATATTATCAGCGTGCTTAAAAGACGCTTTGCCGGCCTGCCGGTTATTGTTTATCCATCATCCGTTCAAGGTGAATCTGCGGTTCATGAATTAATTCGCGCCATTCAGGTGGCCAATCAGCGTGCTGAATGCGATGTTTTGATACTGGCTCGCGGGGGTGGTTCGCTGGAAGACCTGTGGGCTTTCAATAATGAACAACTGGCTTATGCCATTCGGGATTCGCAGATTCCGCTGGTTTCCGCCGTGGGCCATGAAAGTGACTTCAGCATTGCTGATTTTGTGGCTGATTATCGCGCCCCCACGCCCTCTGCGGCGGCTGAACAGGTCTGCCCGGATGGAATGGCGCTGAGTGAAAATCTACAACGCCTGCAACTGCGCCTGCATGAGGCAGCCAAACGTTTGTTGCAGCAAAAACAACAGACTCTTGACCACTACAGCCGCACCCTGCGCGCGCATTCTCCCATGCAGCGGCTGCAACAGCAGATGCAGCAAGTGGATAACCTGCAGTATCGTTTGCTCAGCGCGCAACAAAAATATTTGGATGCCTGCAGGAACCGTCTGCAACAGGCCCTGCGTGGATTACAGCAGAACTCCCCTGGCAGACAGTTATCCGCACTGGCGCAAACCTCGCAACAATTGGGAAAACGTCTGGATTATGCCATGCATCAATCTCTGCGCCAGCAGCAACAGGCGCTTGCTCTGCTGGCCGGGCGTATGCATAGCGCCAGCCCCATGGCCACACTACAGCGGGGCTATGCGGTCGTTACCGACTGTAAAAACAAACTGATCAGCGACAGCCGGCAGGTTAAACAGGGAGATTGCATTCAGGCACAGTTAGCTCATGGACAGCTTGAATGCGTGGTTACAGAAACCAAGCCCGCAGACTGAATAACTTGCGGGCTAGGAGTCTGTCGGACTTAGGCTGATTCTACTGCGGCGATGGGAAATCGGTGCATTTTTCCGATCTTTTTATTCGGCGCATCCCTGCGCCTCACCCCTACGGGGCTGGCGTGAAACTTTGCTCCTGGCAAAGTTTTCGTTGCGTAGACCCACTATGCGCCTCAAAAGATCGAAAAACTGCCCTCGATTTCCCACTCGCCTCGTTACGAACC
>JAHXHF010000367.1 GCA_025656895.1 gamma proteobacterium symbiont of Bathyaustriella thionipta | reverse complement strand
GATCCCAAGGCTTGCTTATGTTGCACTACGTACACCTCCAATGCCTCAGCGGTTGTTGAGCATGGCTGAGCCATGGGGGTAATCAGGAATTCTTTTAAACGTTCCGATGCGCTGATAAAGTCAGACCATAAGGCAAAAGGCTGCAGATAAATCACTTGCTTCGGCAGACTGTTTTGCAACAGTACACGCACCTCATCAGATAGTGACCATGCCAGTAGCAATACGATTGCCGTCAGTATAAACAGGCTGTTCAAACGCAGGATTTTTATAAGTCGTTGCGGCAGGCTCAGGTCTGTAGCAAAGATATAAAAAAATGGTGCCAATAAAGCGAGTACCACGCCTTCCAGGCGAAAAAGCAAGGCAGTGAAGATGAATATCTGCCAGGCAAGCGCATGTATCCCATGCGGTTTTTGATAATCACGAATAAATTGATAGACAGCCAGCAGACCGAACAACCAGAAACCAGAGCCACGCAGAATTTCAGCGCGATACTCGTTAAAGATCGGGAATGACAGAATAAAGAAAGCCGCCACCCACAAACGACCTTCTTCCGTCTTGATCAAGGCATATAGCTTGATAAAGCTGATGCAAATAAGTGCTTCAAATAAAATACTTAATAAATGGGCTGAATCCTGCAGGGAAAGACGGCTGATGCTGTGTACGCCGCTGATTAAAATGGCATATAAAGGCCCGCCATAGGCTTGCAAGGCCGCACGGTATCCATGAGCCTGAATATTTTGCGCGTCCGCCAGATAGCCGACTGCGTCCCGTGAAATAATGTCGCCGCTGTACAGCAGCCATAACGAAATCAGGATACTCAGCAGTGCTGTCACTGCAACAAGCTGGCGTTCGCTCAAAGCACTGATGGGCGGTGTTTTCCTGCCAGCAGGGTTTTGACGGATTTTGTCTTTCCGGCTTTGGGATGGGTTCAAGCTGGAATCCTCGGTTGCACGGGTCTCATTTTGCAGATTATCTACAAGCAGGACGCATAATGCCATCCAGCCTTGCCTGAAAGTTTTTTCCGGCAATAAAAAACCCGGCATAAGCCGGGTTTTCTTTTCGCTGAATAGTCAGGATCCTGTCGGACTTCAGCTCATGTTGGAGGCAACAAAATCCCAGTTAACCAGCTTCCAGAACTCACCCAGGTATTTCGGGCGGGCGTTGCGGAAATCAATATAATAGGCGTGTTCCCATACATCGACGGTCAGCAGGGCTTTTTTGCCGGATGTCATGGGTGTGCCGGCATTGGAAGTATTGAAAATCTCCAGGCTGCCATCTTCATTTTGTACCAGCCAGGTCCAGCCGGAGCCAAAATTGGTGGCTCCGGAAGTGGACATTTTTTCCTTGAAGGCATCGAATGAACCGAAAGTGCTGTTGATGGCATCGGCCAGTGCGCCTGTCGGTGCATTATCATCCGCCGGGCTGCGCATGCAGTTCCAGTAAAAGGTATGATTCCAGATCTGGGCGGCGTTATTGAAAATGCCGCCATCGGCTTTCATGATAATGTCTTCCAGAGACAGGTTTTCAAATTCAGTGCCGGGAATCAGGTTGTTCAGGTTGGTCACATAGGTCTGGTGATGTTTGCCGTGGTGAAAATCCAGGGTTTCACTGGAAATAACAGGTTCCAGAGCGTCTTTTGCGTACGGCAGAGCCGGTAATTCATGTGTCATGCTTTGAGCCTCCGAGATGGGCATTGCTGATTTTGTTAGAATAGAACGGATGATTATAGGGGCGCGTGGCCGGGCCTTGCAAGCTGTCCGGCGCTTACAATTCCTGCGATTAAACAGGGTATTATTTCTGCTCAGCAGAGAGGCCAGTGCATGGACGGTATAGCTTTGGGTATTTTCAGCAGTCGCCTGGATGCGGTGTGCGAAGAAATGGGAACGGTGCTGCGGAAAGCGGCCTTTTCACCCAATATTCGTGACCGTCTGGATTATTCCTGTGCCATTTTTGATGTGCAGGGATTGTTGTGCGCGCAGGCAGCGCATATACCTGTGCATCTGGGCAGCATGGCCTGGGCTATGGCCGATATTGTCAGGCAGCAAGCCTGGCAGGAAGGCGATCAGTTAATCATGAATGATCCTTTCATGGGCGGCACACATCTGCCGGATGTGACCCTGGTCGCACCGCTCTATCATGAACAACAGCTTGTCGGTTTTGTGGTGAACCGTGCTCATCATGCCGATATTGGTGCTGATTCTCCCGGCTCCATGCCCATTTCCACCACTTTGGCTGAAGAAGGACGTGTCATTGCGCCCACCCTGTTGTACAGCGGGGGCATTCTGAATGAAGCCCTGTTTGCGGATTTGACCGAAAATAGCCGTTGCCCGGCCGATGCGGCGGGTGATATTCGTGCGCAAATCAGCGCCAATCGGGCCGGTGGTGAGCGTTTGCAAAGCCTGCTCGGGAAAATGGGGGCGGCAGACTATTTGCTTGCCTTGCACTCATTGAATGAATACGCGGCCAAACTGGCGCTGGCTACATTGCGTGATATTCCGTCCGGTGACTATGCATTCACGGACTGGATGGATGATGACGGGCAAGGTCACCAGCGTTTGCGCATTCAGGTATGTCTGCGTATTGCCGATGGCGCGGTCGAGGCTGATTTTAGCGGTACTCAGGCTCAGGTTGGCGGCAATATCAATTGTCCCTTATCGGTAACAGCGGCCGCCGTCTGGTATGTTTTCCGCTGTTTGATGCCGCCACAAACTCCGTCCTGCATGGGTGCATTCCGTGCCATCAAAATAACCGCGGTTGCCGGATCACTGGTAAACGCGCAACATCCGGCAGCGGTGGTCGCAGGCAATGTGGAAACCAGCTCGCGTATTACGGATGTGGTACTGGGGGCGCTGGCACAAGCCATACCGGAGCGCATTCCGGCCGCCAGTCAGGGCAGTATGAACAATATTGCCATGGGTCAGGATAGCGCAGGGAACCGCTGGGATTATTATGAAACCATCGGTGGTGGTATGGGAGCCGGAAAACAGGGTGGTGGCCTGAGCGCGGTTCAGACGCATATGACCAATACTCTGAATACACCGGTTGAAGTGCTGGAAAGCCGTTATCCTGTGCGGGTTGAATCATTGGCCATTCGTCGTGGCAGTGGTGGCGCGGGGCAACGCAAGGGTGGCGATGGCATGATTCGCCGCTATCGTTTCCTGGCCGATGCGCAGGTTACTCTGTTGACCGAGCGTCGCAGCATCGCACCCTGGGGGCTGCAAGGTGGCCAGCCGGGCGCTATGGGGCGTAATCTGTTAAATGATCAGCTGTTGCCGGCCAAATGCAGTCTTCAGGTCAAAGCCGGCGATTTGTTAAGTATAGAAACGCCGGGTGGCGGTGGTTTTGGAATGCTGGAGAAATAAGCCAATGTGTGGACTCTGTGGACAAATGAATTTTTCCGGTGCAGCGCTGGACCCTTCGCTGCTGGAATCGATGAAGCAGGCGCTGGCCCGACGTGGCCCGGATGATGAAGGCAGCTGGTTTCAGGGCGGAGTGGGGCTGGGGCATCGCCGCCTGTCGGTCATTGACCTATCCAGTCATTCACATCAACCCATGCAGGACAAGGCGTTGGGGCTGGTGCTGGTGTTCAACGGGGCTATTTATAACTACCGTGAACTGCGTGCCGATCTGCTCGCACAGGGCTATGAGTTTTTTTCCGAAGGCGATAGCGAGGTCATCCTGAAAGCCTATCATCGCTGGGGTGCGGATTGTGTGGCACGCCTGCAGGGCATGTTCGCCTTTGCTGTATGGGACGAGCGCGATAAAAGCCTGTTTGTGGCGCGCGATCGTTTCGGCATCAAGCCTTTGTATTATTCTCTAAATAATGAATATTTTCGTTTTGCCTCGAATACCCAGGCCCTGCTGGCGGCGGGGGATGTGGATGTTTCTTTAGACCCGGCTGCATTGCACCAGCTGTTTACCCTGCATGCGGTGGTACCGGCGCCACGTAGCGTTTTGCAGGGAGTACGCAAACTGCAACCGGCGCACTGGATGCGGATTACGGCCAATGGCGAAACCAGAACAGAGTGTTACTGGTCATTCAGCGCTACCCGTACGCAAGCGGATTTAAGTGAAAATGAATGGCTGGAAGCCATCCATGACAGCCTGCGCGCCGCAGTGCGTAAAAGGAACGATGTGGCCGATGTACCGGTAGGCGTGCTGTTATCCGGCGGTCTGGATTCCAGTTTGCTGGTGGCCTTGCTGGCTGAATTGAAAATTGATCCGATTCGCACCTATTCGATCGGCTTTGAAGATATCGGCGAAGAGCGTGGCAGCGAGTTTGAATATTCGGATCAGGTAGTGGAACGCTATGCCACGCTGCATCATAAAATTCGCATTCCCAATGAGGAAGTGTTGCAGCGTCTGCCGGAAGCGGTGGATGCCATGTCGGAACCCATGTTTGGCCAGGATGCCATTGCGTTTTATCTGCTGGCCGAGCAGGTATCCAAAGATGTCAAGGTGGTGCAGTCGGGGCAGGGCGCGGATGAGGTTTTCGGCGGTTATTTCTGGTATCCGCGTATGCAGGCCGATACCCAAGGGCAGCCCATAGAGCGATTTTCACGGCATTATTTTGATCGTGATCACGCTGAAATGCAGCGTTTTCTACAGCCTGATTATACGCGTGAAGATTACACCACAGAGTTGATCCGGCAAAAACTGGCAGCGGTACAGGCCGACAGTTTTCTGGATGCGGTGCTGCATCTGGATGTCAGTACCCTGATTGTCGATGACCCGGTGAAACGGGTGGACAATATGACCATGGCCTGGGGGCTGGAAGCGCGCGTGCCTTTTCTGGATCATCAACTGGTGGAACTGGCCGCCCGCTGTCCGATAGAGATTAAATTGAAAGAAGGCGGTAAATATCCGCTCAAAGCCATGGCGCGAGGGCTCTTGCCGGATACGGTGATTGATCGCCCCAAAGGCTATTTCCCCATGCCGGCATTGAAATATGTACGGGGTGAATTTCTTGATTTTATGCGTGATATTCTCAATTCATCGGCCTGTCGCAATCGCGGCCTGTACAGCCGGTCCTTCATTGATTTGTTGCTGTCCGCTCCTGAAATGCATTTTACCCGCATCCAGGGCAGCAAGCTGTGGCACGCGGCTTTGCTGGAATACTGGCTGCAACGCCATTTGCCGACAGACTCCTGTCATCCTGAATGATTTCCACGTTGGCAGAAGCGTTTTAATATTCAGGCACAGCGGTTAGAATGGCAGTAATTTTTGGGTGTTAGCATTATCCGCTACACCGGCAGACTGACCTTGAGGAAAACAAGATGGACGTATTGGCGCGCATAGACGAACAGGTAAAGAACAACCCGATTATTATTTATATGAAAGGCACTCCGCAGTTTCCACAGTGTGGTTTCTCTTCCCGTACCGCAGCTGCCCTGCAGGAATGTGGACAGAAATTTGCCTATGTTAACGTACTGGCCGACCCGGAGGTTTTTGAAAACCTGCCACGTTATGCCGACTGGCCGACTTTTCCGCAGGTTTACATTGAAGGTGAATTGATTGGTGGTTGTGACATTACTCTGGAAATGCTGGAAAGCGGTGATTTGAAAAAATCAGCCGATGCGGCCGCCGAGAAATGGGCCGAGCAGGACGCTTCCTGATCCGGCATGTGTAATTCCCTGAAAACCCGGCGCTTGCCGGGTTTTTTATGGCTGGCTGAACGCTTGTTTCTGGCGCTGCTTGTGCTGATATTGAATAGTAGCCCAGCCTTGTCCGCCGAAGCGGAGCCGCCGGCTGCGGCTGCACCCTGGACCGGTATTTGGGTTTTGTCAGCCGATCCGGCGCAACAGCAAAATGATTATCTGCTGCTGAGCGCTGATGGTAAAGCCGATTCCTATACTGCCAGCGGACGCCATTTTGAGGGCCGCTATGAACAGAACAACAGGAAGATATGATTCAGGCTGTCTTTCAGGTTGAAGGGCTGCGCGTGGGCCTGTTATTCCGCTACCTGGCCGATAGTGACATGCTGCGCATGGAAATGGGATCTGACGCGCAACAACAGGCACTTTACTGGCGCGTGCAGGCTTTGCCGGAAAAATTCATTAAGCATCAATCGGACTGAGCACTTCCTGTCCCTGCCGGCCAGGCATTGACAATACGACAAAACAGTTCAGCGGTGCCTTCCGCATCATAGATGGCACTGTGGGCTTTCTTGCCATCCCAGGCAATACCGGCGGCTTTGGCGGCTTTGGCCAGCACCGTTTGGCCCAGCGCCACACCGGCCAGTGAAACCGTATCAAAAGTGCTGAACGGATGGAAAGGATTGCGCTTGATGCCGCTTCTTTTTACCGCCGCGTTGATAAAGCCCAAATCAAAAAAAGCATTGTGACCGACCAGAATAGCGCGCTGACAGCCGTGTTTTTTGACCGCCTGACGTATGGGTAAAAAGATTTCATGCAGGGCCTCGCTTTCAGGCAGTGCGCCACGCAGCGGGTTATAGGGGTCAATGCCATTGAATTCCAGCGCTTTTTTTTCCAGATTGGCACCGGCAAAAGGTTCAACATGCACCGCATGGGTGGTATCAATATGCAGCTGTCCCTGTTCATCCATTTCTACCAGGGTGGCGGCAATTTCCAGCAATGCGTCACTGTCGGCATTAAAGCCGGCGGTTTCCACATCCACCACCACCGGTAAAAATCCTCGAAATCGGTTTACTATTTTGTGCATCATTATTAAGCTGAAGTTTCACTGAAATCCAAATCAACCTGACAGTCAGCCATCAAGCCACCATACGCAAAAGCAGTGAAACAAAATCTTTTTCC
>JAHXHF010000373.1 GCA_025656895.1 gamma proteobacterium symbiont of Bathyaustriella thionipta | reverse complement strand
CTGTGTTCATCGTCTACCCTTTATTTAAAAGGATACACCTAATACCTTATGTAATTTCTAGAATCAAGCTGTTTTAAGCCCGATTGCCCTATACCGCAGATACACTGATATTGTCTTTTAATTGATAATGATGCTCGGCTATGGGTTGCAACGGCACGTCCGTTACCCTGATTTTATAATCACTGTCAGCCTGTGGCAGTAAATATTCTTGCAGATAGCGATAAGCACCTTTTGAACCCAGTAAATCACGGATAAATTCGCTGGCTGACGGCATCAAGGCGTTACCCGCCGGGCCGAATACCGGCAGATCAGAGTCTCGGCCGCTGAAGTAACTGGCCTTTACAAAGGCTGGAAAATCAACACTGTGATCAACATGAAAATGGGTAAACAAAACTGCTTGCAGATCATTCAGATCAGCCCCGCTTTTTTCAAAATTCAGGGCAGTTCCAGAACCGGCATCCAGCAAAACAAGCGCTTTATCACCCTGCCAGACAAGATAGCCACTGGAAGCACGGCCATCATTGATTTCAGGCCCACCGGAACCCAGAACCTGCAAACTGATATTGGCTTGCGGTAAACATTCAGCCGCCAGTGGCCATGACAGACTGAGTAATAACCAGCAAAACCAACGAATAATCAGGAGACGGTTCTTCAATTCAGGTTTTTGCCGGATCGCTTGAAAGTGCTACCGCCCCCAAATCATGCATCACATGGTCCGCAAAGCCCGAGCCCGCTTCCGCATAGATATTAAACACCGCATCTACGCCGGCCTGTTTGAGTACTTCCACCTCATCTTCAAATTTAACCGTTGCTGCCACCTGACCCTGATAGGGACTGGAAGAAAGCTGATGCGCGACATCCAGATTGGCCTCAAAATTAGGCAGCGTCAGCAACACCAACTGAACCTGACTGTGTTGCGGAACCTTTGCCCAAAAATCAGAATCGGTGCCATCGCCCTGAATCACCCGCCAGCCTTCAGTCTGCAGTGTTTCCACGACACTTGAATCCGAATCTATGCCCACCACACAAGCACCATGCTGTTCCTGCAGGGTCTGGTAAACGCCTTGTCCGACTCGCCCCATACCGAATACGACAATACGCGCATCCCCAGGATCGATCATTTCATCATCCGGCAAATGGCGTGCGTTTTCCCAGCGACTGAGTGGATCATGAAAACGGTTATACAGTTCGTGCGCCGCGCTGTTAAGTGGTGAAGCCAATACAAAACTGATGGACAGCGCAATGGCTATAGTAATCAGCCATTCTGCCGGAAGCCAACCATTAGAGACAGCCACCGCCCCTACAATCAGCCCGAATTCACTGTAATTGGTCAGGCTCAAAGTAGCCAGGGTGGAAGTACGCGCGCGCAAACGAAAGCGGGTCAGCAACCAGTAAAATAGTCCGGTTTTCAGGCTCACCAGCACAGCCAGACCCAGTGCAGCCATGAATAACGGTATGCTGGGTTCACCGGTCAGACCAATACTGAGAAAGAAAGCCACCAGAAACAGGTCCTTGAAACCCATCAGGGTATGAGACAGCTCGGATGCTTTCGGATGAGTGGCCACCAGAACCCCCAGAAATAAAGCGCCCAGATCGCCTCTTACCCCCACCAGATCAAATGCCTCAGCACCGCCCACGGCCAATACCAGGCCAAATAACAGCAGCATTTCTCCATGACCACTGCGATTCATAATCCACATCAGGAGGGGGCGTGCAGGAATCAATAACAGCAATAATGCAGCCCAGGGTGTGGGGATTTTTCCGGCTGAAAAAGCCAGAAAAACAACTGCAATCAGATCCTGTACAATCAAAATACCAATCGCGATGCGACCGTGGCGGGAATCCATTTCACCCTTATCTTCCAGCACCTTGACCGCAAAAACAGTACTGGAAAAACTCAGGGCAAAGGCCACCAGTAATGACAGGCCGAAATCAAGCTGATTAAACAAGGGCAGCCCCGTCAGAGCCAGGCCATAGATGCCCAGGCCGAACAACAGGACAGTGGCAGTCATATGAATACTGGCCACCCCCCAAACCTCAGAACGCGCCAGTGTTCGCAGTTTTAGTTTCAGACCAATACTGAACAACAGCAGGGTTACCCCCACATCACCAATTTTATGCAGTTGGCTGCTGTTCTCCCCCAGGTCAAGGGCGTTCAGTACAAAACCGGCAATAAGAAAACCCACCAGAGGCGGCAGGCCGACCAGGCGCACCGCAAAACCCAGTATATAAGCAAAAATGATCCAGACAAGAGTCATGAGAGAGTACGTTCCCGCAGAATTAAATTAGACCGGCGCAAGGAGTGGTTATCCCGGAGGCCAGTTCATAGCACGACCACCCAGCAAATGCAGATGAATATGAAAAACCGTTTGCCCGCCGTGTGCATTGCAATTCAGCAGGGTACGATAGCCGTCTTCGGCAATACCTTCGCTGGCAGCCAGTTGAGCGGCAACACGCAGCATACTGCCCAGCAAGGCATCATCCGATTCTGACAGATCATTTAAAGTGGAAATATGTCGTTTGGGAATCAGCAGAATATGCACCGGTGCCTGCGGGTTAAGATCCCGAAAAGCCAGTAATTGTTCATCTTCATATACCACATCCGGCTTAATTTCACCCTTGACCATTTTGCAAAACAAACAATCCGTCATCACAATCCCCTTCGTAATAGTCGAAACATTACCAGTTTTCACCGCGGCCACTAAAAGCATGTGACAAGGTTCCGCCATCCACAAATTCAAGCTCGCCACCCAGCGGCACACCATGTGCTATGCGGGTGATGGTAACCCCTTGTGTCTGCGCCATTTCACGGATGTAATGCGCGGTCGCTTCACCTTCAATGGTGGGGTTGGTGGCAATAATAATTTCCGTGATACTTTCTGTTTGCAGACGCTGAGCCAGTTTATCCAGCCCGATCTCATCCGGGCCTATGCCATCCAGTGGTGACAAATGACCACCCAGCACAAAATAAAGCCCGCTATAATGTGTTGCCTGCTCAATCGCCACCACATCACTGGGTGATTCAACAATACACAACTGGCTTGCATCGCGCTGCTGATTACTGCACAGGCGGCAAACCGGATGCTCGGTCAACGTGTTACAACGCTCGCAATGACCAATATCACGCATGGCTTCTGCCAGCACCTGCGCCAGACGATTGGCTCCGCTGCGATCTCTTTCCAGCAAATGAAAAGCCATACGTTGGGAAGACTTGGGCCCCACACCCGGCAGGCAACGCAAAGCTTCGATGAGTTGCTGTAAAAGTGACTGGTTGTTCACAAAGCAATCGGCAGCAGATTCAGAACGGCAGCTTCATCCCCGCTGGCAAGCCCATGCCACCGGCCAGACCCGACATGCGTTCCGAGGTTAGATTCTGTACTTTATGGCTAGCGTCGTTAACCGCAGCGGCGATCAGATCTTCCAGCATTTCCTGATCATCACCGATACCGGCATAGTCAATACTGACCTTGCGTACCTGATATTTGCCGTTCATAACAATTTTGACCAGACCGCCTCCGGCTTCGCCGTTCACTTCTTCGTTAGCCAGTTGTTCCTGAGCTTCCTGCATTTTGCCCTGCATTTCCTGAGCCTGTTTCATCAGGTTTCCCAATCCACCTTTTAGCATGTCATGATCTCCAAATAATCAAATTAAATAACGCCTGTTACAGCGGCTTGATGGAAGCTTCATCCACTGTAGCATCAAACGTTTGCTCTAAAGCCTGTACATAATCATTGTTTTTTATCGACTGGTGAGCCGCATCCTGTCGCTGCTGCTGCTGCTGCTGTTTTTGCTGCGCCACCGTATCCTGGCCGGGTGCTGTCAGTTGCATGTCTATTTTAATCGCTTCACCCAGGCTTTTTTTCAGAGCCTGCTCAAAACGCTGCCGCGCTTTGCCGGTGGATAATTGCTCATAAGCAGGATCCAGCGCCAAAACCAGCTTGTTGTCCTGCCATGAAATCAATGAGGTATTTTCGGCTAACTGACAGGCAATGCCTCCCAGTTTTAATGAACGTATAAACAAGGGCCAGTCATCCACCGCCGGTTTTGCGTCACGGGCGGCGGGCGCAGCCGGTTTTTTATCTGCCGATGCTTTTTGCTGACCGACTTGAGTAGCCGCCACGGCCGGCTGTTTGGCTTGGCTTTGTTTTACCGCTTGCTTGTCTGTTTGGGTTTCAGTTGCGGGACGGAAGGCCAGCATGCGTAACAGCGTCATTTCAAAGCCGGTGCGTTGATCCGGCGCATAGGGCAAATCACGCTGCCCGCCCAGAGCTATCTGGTAATAAAGCTGCACATCTTCGGCAGTCATTTGTCCGGCCAGGCCGTGTAAATCATCATGCCGGCCTTTTTCCGGCACAAGCAGCTGTAAGGCAGCCAGTTGATGCAGAATGGATTGAATCTCATTCAGGGCCGCCGCAAAGTCAACTGTGATCGCGGCCATTTCATCAACAATCTGTAACAGACGGGCGCCGTCCCGGACAGCCAGCGCCTGCAAAATATCCAGCAGGCGATCCCGTGATACGGTTCCCAGCATGCTGCGTATCTGTTCTTCATCCAGCGCGCCATCGGCAAAAGCAATGGCCTGATCCAGCAGACTGAGGGCATCGCGCATACTGCCATCCGCAGCATTGGCCACTAATTGCATAGAACCCGCGTCATGCTGTATGCCTTCCGCTGCCAGAATATGCTGCAATTGAGCCGCAATCTGTTCGGGCAAAAGATGTTTCAAATTGAATTGCAGGCAACGTGACAGAATGGTAACCGGCAGTTTTTGCGGGTCGGTGGTGGCCAGCAGAAATTTGACATGCGGCGGGGGTTCTTCCAGCGTTTTCAACAGGGCGTTAAAACTGTGGCCGGAAAACATGTGTACTTCGTCAATCAGATAAACCTTGTAGCGGCCTTTAACCGGCGCATAAGGCACGTTATCCAGCAATTCCCGGGTTTGATCCACCTTGGTACGTGAAGCGGCATCAATTTCCAGCAAATCAACAAAATTACCCGCATCAATCTCGCGACAGCTGCTGCATTCTCCACAGGGGGTGGAGGAAACACCCTGCTCACAATTGAGTGATTTGGCCAGAATTCGCGCCAGGGTGGTCTTGCCCACACCACGCGTGCCACTGAACAGATAAGCATGATGCAAACGGTCATGGTCAAGCGCATTACTCAACGCCCGCACAACGTGTTCCTGCCCCACCAGTTCAGAAAACTTTCGGGGTCGCCATTTACGCGCCAGCACCAGATAAGACATCAAACAATAACCCCCTCAAGATTTACGCCAAAGTTTACCGCAGAACAGCAGGCGCTTCACGCCTTTCTCAGTTTGGGTTATACAGCCAGCAAGGTTACACTCTTGCATCATCCACTCTGGCACACAAGGTCCATTTTCAGCATGAACACAATCCGCAAGTTTCTCTATCTGTTCCTGATCACAATGCTGCCCGCACTGCCACAGGCTGCCGTTCAACTGAATAGCAACAGTTCCGGCGTCAATCAGAAGATGGTTGAAAACCAGATGCGCAAAGTTGAAAACGATACGCGCATGAGCGAGGAGCAACGCAAGCGTCTGCTGAGCTTGTACCAGGACACCACTGGCTACCTGGAAAGTGCTAAAGCACACAAACAATCTGCCGATAATTATAACAAGCAGCGCATTAATGCCCCCGCAGAAATCGCCAGTCTGGAAAAGCACCTGGACAAGGTGGAATCAAAAGACCCCCTGAAAAGCCTGAAAAAGTACGAACATAAATCCCTGGACGATACGCGTGTCATATTACTTAAGGTACAAGCCAATTTAACCGCAATCAAAACCAAGGCGAGCAGCCTGGAACAACAGATTGATGCAGAAGCCACGCGCCCGGACAGTATCACCACCCGCCTGACAGATATTCAGAATGAGCTGAGTGATCTGGCTTCCACCACACTGCCGGAAGAAGATAAAACCCTGCAACAGGCGCTGAACTGGCGAAAACTGAGTCACTCTGCCGCTCTGAATGCAGAAATCGGCATGCTGGATTCAGAACTGACCAGCCAGCCGGCGCGGGTAAAATTATTGCGTCTGCAATTGAAACGTGAACGCAGAAGCATCAAATGGGTTGGTACACGCCTTACCTACCTGGAAAATCTGGTGGCGCAAAAACGCCAGCAGGCCAGCGAAGAAACGCTCAGCATTACCGAAGATCAGCAGGCCAGAGCCCAGAATAAGGACAAGCCCCCTCTGATTCGGAAAATTCTTGAAAAAAACTCGCAACTGGCCTTACAGCTAAAAGAAGTTTCCGACCATTTACAACAGGTAAGCAGTAAAGACCGGCATGCCGAGCAACAAGCCGAGCAGATCAAAAGCAGAAGCCGTATTGTGGAACAAAAATTGCGTATTACCGGCCTCAGTCAGGCGCTGGGATACGCCCTGCAGATAGAAAAGCGCCGACTACCCAGCGTGCGCCAGTATCGCAAAGCCACCCGCCTGCGTGAATCCCTGTTTGCCAAAGCCCAGTTAAATCGAATTCAGTTCCGTGATGAGCAGATGCGTTTATCGGATCGCCAGACCTTCGTGGACGACCTTACCCGCCGCTTGCCGGCAGAAGAAAGCGAAGCACTGCAGCCGGAAATTAATACCTTACTGGATGAGCGCAATACACTTCTGGAACAACTCATCAGTACAACCGATGCCTATATCTCTGCCATGAACAACCTGGATCTGGCCGAACGCCAGGTCTTGCAAAATGCCCAGGATATGCAACAACTGCTGGATGAAAACCTGTTGTGGGTGCGCAGCTCGCAA
>JAHXHF010000371.1 GCA_025656895.1 gamma proteobacterium symbiont of Bathyaustriella thionipta | reverse complement strand
CAAGGTTACAACCAGCACCACCCATATATAAGGGTTGGACAGATCGGCCCATAACAGGGTACTGATGGAAACCGCCATAAGAATGAGCGCGCCACCCATGGTCGGGGTGCCGGCTTTGCTTAAATGACTTTGCGGCCCGTCCTGGCGCACCGTCTGACCGATTTGATGATGCGTGAGGCGACGAATCATCAAAGGTCCGAAGATGAATGAAATCAGCAATGCGGTCAGGACACCCAGAATGGCTCTCAGTGTGAGGTATTGAAAGACATGAAAAGAACTTTCAAACTGCGATAGATATTTTGCCAGTTCAATCAGCATGGCTATTGCTCCACGCTTGCTGCAAAGCCGCAGCCAGCTGATCCATGGCTGCACTGCGTGAACCTTTTACCAGCACGCTGAGTGGTGTCGGCCATTGCAACAGCTGCTCCAGAACCTGCTGTTGTGTTGCAAAGCTGTGTCCACCCTGTCCAAAAGCCTGAGCCGCCAGAGCGGCCCCGCTGCCTACCGTCAATAAAGCATCCAGCCCCTTGTGACGGGCATAGCGTCCCAGTGAAGCCTGCATTTGCCCGGCATCCTTACCCAACTCTGCCAGATCACCCAGTACCAGTACGCGCTGACCTGGTGCGCCGGCCAGTACTTCAATAGCGGCTTCCACCGAGGCTGGATTGGCGTTGTAACTGTCATCAATCAAACGTCGTTTTTCATCGTTGACCAGCAAACGCAATCGACCGGCCACTGCCTGCATTTTGTGCAGACCCTTTTGCATATGAGTTTTATCAATATCCAAAGCATAAGCCGCAGCCAGTGCCGCAGTTGCGTTCATGCGATTATGTTGACCGGCCAGAGGTAATTTCAACAGCAGCTGCTGCTGATTCGGCAAGCGCACCCGGAATCGGTTGCTGTAACCATCAACATCCCACTGCAACGGACTGTTCTCATCCTGTAAACGCACATCGGCTTGTGCGCTGCGGCCAAAGCTGATGCAGCGTCTTTGAGCGGCCATTTGCCGCCATAAGTCGGCATAAGGGTCATCTGCGTTGAAAATAACGATTGCCGAGGATGAAGCGGACTGAATAATTTCACCTTTGGCGCGCGCCACGCCCTGCAGGCTGCCGAAGCCCTGCAGATGAGCGGCCGCCGCATTGTTAATCAGTACCACATCCGGATCAGCCCAGCCGGTCAGTTGCGCAATTTCTCCGCTGTGACTGGCGCCCATTTCAATGACCGCGTAATCCTGCTCCTGCTGACGCAACAGGGTTAAGGGCATACCAATTTCATTATTCAGATTACCCTGCGTGCTCAGCACCTGGCCACATTCACCCACGATGGCGGCCAGCATTTCCTTGACCGTTGTTTTGCCATTGCTGCCGGTGATGGCCACCATGGGAACCCGTTTCTTGCGTCGCCATTGCGCCGCCAGCTGCCCCAGACCCTTGCGCGTATCCATAACCTGCAACTGTGGCAAATCCAGTTTTTTGTCGGCCTGTCTGACCATCGCCGCAACCGCACCTTGTCTGGCAACCTGCTGCAGATAATCATGCGCGTCGAAATGTTCGCCGCTGAGCGCCACAAACAGATCTCCACGGCGCAACTTGCGGCTGTCGGTGCTGACGCTGGAAAAAGTCCGGTCCTCGCCCCGCAATTCAGCCTGCAAAGGTTCCAGCAATTCAGTCAGATGCATGGCCATCACAACGAGACCTCCGGCTGTTGCTGTAACAATCCGGCGACCACTGCGGCATCACTGAATGGCAGGGATTGCCCGTCAATCAACTGATAATTTTCATGGCCTTTGCCGGCCACCAGCACCAGATCATTCGTCCCGGCACGGTCAATGGCCGCCGCTATGGCCGCGCGCCGGTCATGCTGTATTTCCAGCGGGGTATCGGCGGCTATGCCTGCCCGAATATCCGCTATGATCTGCTGCGCGTCTTCAGCACGGGGGTTGTCGTCTGTCAGTACAATGTAATCGGCATACCAGTCTGCCGCCGCGCCCATTAACGGACGCTTGCCCCGATCACGCTCACCTCCACAACCAAATACCACAAACAGTTTGCCTTCTACATGCTGGCGCAGTGTTTTCATAACATTCTGCAGCGCGTCCGGTGTATGCGCGTAATCGATCAGTACCGTGGCCGATGTGCCGCTTTGCAACCTTTGCAGGCGACCCGGCGGCATGCTCAACTGCGCCACACGCACCGCCAGTGAGCGCAGTTCATCACCCGCCAGCAGGCGTACCGCCATCACTGCCAGTAAATTACTGACATTGAATTCACCCAGTAAAGAAGTAGAGACTTCAACCGTACCCCAGGATGACTGTATCTGCATGCGCGTGCCGGCCAGGCTGTATTCAATATTGCGCGCGCTTATCCAGTGCTCTGACTGCGCCTTCAACTCGGCTGTTGAGAAATGCACGCTGTAAAGCACCGCTGTTACTTGTGGCGGCAGCTTTTTCAACAGGCTACAACCCACTTCATCATCTGCGTTCAGTACCGCATTCTGCAAACCCGGCATTTGAAACAGGCGTGCTTTGGCTTCGCCGTAGCTATGCATATCGGCATGATAATCAAGATGATCGCGGGATAAATTGGTAAATACAGCTGTTTTAAAGAGCAGCGTATTGACGCGCTGCTGATCCAGTGCGTGCGAAGAGACTTCGATGGCCACAGACTGCACATCTTTGTCACGCAGCCCGGCCAGATTTTTCTGTAACGTCATGGCATCCGGCGTGGTATGAGTGCTGACCTCAAGATCATCGATACGCCCGACACCCAGGGTTCCGATCATGGCGCAGTGCGCCCCCCCCAGTTGTGCCAGATACCAGGCGCAGCTGCTTTTGCCATTTGTGCCGGTAATGCCGGTCAAGCGCATATCCTGCGAAGGATATGCGTAGAAACGCGCAGCAATTCTAGCCAGATTGCGGCTCAGTTCATCCACAATCAGCACATTCAGTCTGCGCTGACCGGCCCAATGCCTGATTTTATTTGCG
The DNA here is from genome assembly GCA_025656895.1 of gamma proteobacterium symbiont of Bathyaustriella thionipta. GTDB lineage: Bacteria > Pseudomonadota > Gammaproteobacteria > Chromatiales > Chromatiaceae > JAHXHF01. The sequence goes on along the minus strand of JAHXHF010000371.1, from coordinate 3,936 downwards.
CTCCATTGCTTATCCGGCTCTGCCACCAGCGCACAGCAGGCTTGCGCCTGTGTTTCACTGAGATGATCCAGGCCATGACTGTTCATACCGCTACAGGCCAGAAACAAACTTCCTGTGGTCAGTTCCCGGCTGTTGGCAGCCACGCTGCTGACACTGCAATCCTGCCAGGGCGCAACCGATACCAGACCGGCCAGCAAGTCGGACAAAGTCGGCGCTGCAAGCTGGTAAGCCGGCATCATGCTGAACCTCCGTCAGCCAGCCTAAGCCGGGGAGTTGCTGGCGCATCCGGTGCGACATTCATCAAACGCAATGTGCCACTCATCACTTTGGAAAAAACCGGTGCGGCCACCAGACCGCCGTAATAAGGGCCGGCCTGCGGATCATCGACCACCACTACCATCACAAAGCGCGGATGGCTGGCGGGTGCCATGCCCGCAAATATGGCCAGATAATGATGCTCGGAATAACCACCCTGATGGCTTTTCTTAACCGTGCCCGTCTTGCCGGCTATACGGTATCCCTCTACTGCGGCCAAAGGTGCCGTACCTTCACTGGATACCACCGTTTCCATCATGTCACGTACAGTACGGCTTATATTGGCCGGCAATACCCGCTTGCCTTCGACCGGCTTATCCTTGCGCAACAGGCTGACAGGTCTCATCAATCCATCCGTTGCCAAAACCGAATAAGCCTGCGCCAACTGTAATGTGGTAACCGACAAACCATAGCCATACGCCAACGCGGCCCGGTCAACCTTGCTATAGGGTTTCAGGTCGGGTAACTGCCCGGCCGCTTCACCGGGGAAATGACTGCCGCTGACATCATCCATACCCACTTTCGCAAGCACATCGGTAAGACTGTTGTAGTCCAGATTCAAAGCGATTTTACTGGCGCCGACATTGCTTGATTTTGTAATGACCGTCGCCACATCAATAACGCCATGATCCCGTGTATCACGAACCGTAAATGAACCCAGACGCATACTGCCCGGATGAGTATCAATCAGGGTATGTGGTTGATAACGACCCGACATCAAAGCCGCCACCACAGTAAAGGGTTTGATGGTTGAACCCGGCTCAAACACATCGGTAAGCGCCCGATTGCGCAAGCGCCCGCCGCGCCCCGATCTGTTTCCATTCGGGTTATAGGATGGCTGATTAACCATCGCCAGCACTTCGCCGGTGGTCACATCCAGCACCACGGCGGAAGCCGCGTGTGCCTTGTTTTTCTGCACCGCTGCCTTGAGTTCACGATAAGCCAGATACTGTACCCGGCGATCCAGACTCAGAATAATATTTTCACCAGGCTGTGCCGGCTTGATTTGTTCAACATCACCGATAACACGGGACAAGGCATCCTTGATAACCAGCTTTTCACCGGCGGAACCCTGCAAACGCTGATTGAAAGCCAGTTCCAGACCTTCCTGACCCTGATCATCCACATCGGTAAAGCCGATGATGTGCGCGCTGGTTTCACCGGCCGGATAAAAACGCTTGTATTCCTGCTGCAGGGAAATGGCCGGCAAATCCAGCGCCCGCACTTCTGCCGCCACGTCAGGAGACACTCTGCGTTTCAGATACACAAAGCCCCGCTCACTGTGCGCCGCCAGGCGGCGTCTCAGCTTATCCAGATCCATACCCAGTATTTTTGCCAGCGGCGCCAGTTCACGCGCATCCGCACCAATTTTGCGCGGATTAGCCCAGATAGACTGCACCGGCGTACTGATCGCCATGGGCGCACCCTGACGATCCATAATCATGCCACGAATAGCCGGTATTTCCACCCGTCGTAAAAACCGCTTTTGCCCCTGTTCTTTCAGAAAACCGGTTTGCAGAATCTGCTGATCAATCGCCTGCGCCAGCGCCGCCACAAAAAACAGCCCCATTAAAGACAGCAGAATACGCCGCCGTGTCACATAACACGGCAGATCCTGCTGGCTGCTGCCGGTTTTTTTAACCCGCTTAGTGGTTTTCTGCCTGCTCATTTTCGCGCACTGATTAAAAATGCATCTTGCGCACCGGGCAAATGCATACCGAGGCGGGTACGGGCGATGCGATCCACTCGGCTTTGCCTTCCCCAGGTTTGTAATTCTATTTGCATACGCCCCCAATCAACCCGTGCCTTGACCCATTGTTTATGTATATCCTGCAATTCAACGAATAATTGCCGACTCTTATATTTGCTGTGAACCACACCCAGACCACTGGCCACAACCAGCAGCACGATCACCAGCAGTACATAAGGGTTGCGCATTACAACTTCTCCGCAACACGCATGACCGCGCTGCGGGCACGCACATTGGCTTTAATTTCTGTCTCTGTCGCCCGCACCGCCTTTCCCAGCAGACGCAAACTTCGACCTTCCGCATATCCGCTAACCGGCACACCTCTTGGCAATTGCCGGCCACGGCTTTCATTGCGCATAAAACGCTTCACGATGCGGTCTTCCAGCGAATGAAAACTGATCACCACCAAACGCCCGCCACTGCCCAGCAGGCGTAATGCCGCCTGTAATCCCTGCTCCAGATCCGCCAGTTCATTATTGATAAAGATACGTATCGCCTGAAAACTGCGGGTTGCAGGATGCTTGTGTTTCTCTTTAAACGGTATCGCCTGTTGAATCAAATCAGCCAATTGCGCGGTTGTGCGCAAAGGCTGCAGCATTCTTTGTTGCAGCACAGCACGTGCGATACGGCGCGCAAAACGTTCTTCTCCATAAACTTTCAGTACCTGCACAATTTCATCTTCACTCGCTGTTTGCAGCCAGTCAGCCGCCGTTCTACCCGCCGATGTGTTCATACGCATATCCAGCGGGCCATCCTGTGAAAAGCTGAAACCACGTTCAGCGTTATCCAGTTGAGGTGAGGACACGCCCAAATCCAGTAACACACCATTTACCCGGCCAGCCAGATCCTGCTCATGCAGGCATTCATCCATGGCAGCAAAAGAAGCCTGCATCAGCGACAATCTTGCGTCATCGGCAAAGCGCTGCTGCGCGCAGTGCAAAGCGGCACTGTCTTTGTCAAAAGCAAACAATCGCCCCGTCGGACCCAGCCGCTGCAACACACCATTGCTATGCCCCCCACGGCCGAAAGTGCCGTCTATGTAGACTCCGTCAACCTGAATATCAAGCGCCTGCAATGCTTCTTCATAAAGCACCGGTTGATGTTCGTTGTCTTTCAAGCCGCTATATCGACAGGTTTTTGAAATCATCAGGCAGATCATCAAGCATGAGCTCGTTATCCGCCTGCAGCCATTCCTGACGCTGTTCATTCCAGCGCGTTTCATCCCACAATTCGAACTTGTTACTCTGGCCGATTAAAACCGTATGTTTTTCCAGTTGCGCAAAATCCCGCAGTGGCGGCGGCAGCAGAATGCGCCCTTGCGCATCCATATCTGTCTCAGTGGCGTGACCGATCAGCAGCCTCTGTAAACGCCTGGCTGTCTTGTTGAAGCTGGGCATACGCGCCAGCTTACGTTCAATTTCCTGCCATTCCGGCAAGGGATAGATCAGCAGACAACCATCCGTATCAATCGTTGTCAGCAATTGCGAATCGCAACATTCACGCAAGCGCTCGCGGTAACGTGTTGGCATGGCCAAACGTCCCTTGCTATCCAGATTGAGATTGGTCACTCCGCGGAACAAAACCCCTCCCGGTTAAAATCCCATATTTACCCACTTTTCCCCACTATCCTACATCTTAGAAGCTGAAAAGCACTTCTGTCAACCTTGCCGGCACAAAAGTTCCTTATAGAACAAGCACTTATAAGCACAGGCTCAGATACTGAGCCTGTCGCAAAAACAGCCAAACGGACAAGCAATTGAAGCAACAACTTAATGTAAAACTTTACCTGATTACCCCTAAGGCTCAGCTACTGAGCCACCACCTGTAGGATAATACTCCTATCAACTTGATGGGAGAAAGAAAATGGCTAA
>JAHXHF010000258.1 GCA_025656895.1 gamma proteobacterium symbiont of Bathyaustriella thionipta | reverse complement strand
GATCCCAAGGCTTGCTTATGTTGCACTACGTACACCTCCAATGCCTCAGCGGTTGTTGAGCATGGCTGAGCCATGGGGGTAATCAGGTATATTTTTGAAAATCCATCTGGCAGCGGCCTCCTACAAACCGGCCTTGCCGCTAAAGCCCTGGTTATTCGCCATTGTCGCCAATACGGTGCGCAATCATTTTCGCAAACAGGCCGGCAGCCGACAGGTTCCTTTGCAGGATGAGCATCCGGACAATCAACAGAGCGCAGAAAACATCATTGACAACAAGGCACGCGTTGCACAGTTACAGCAGGCCATCAGTACGCTACCGCTTGATTACAAAGAAGTGCTTGTGCTGGTCAGCATACAGGCCATCGCACAAAAGGAAGTAGCCGCCATTCTGAAAATCCCTCTGAATACGGTAAAAACCCGCTTACGCCGTGCTCGCGATCTGCTGCTGAAAACCATGCCACCCATTGATAAACAGGCGCAGGGCTCCGCACATGAATAAATACAACTGTGAACAGGCACAACTCAAACTGGATGAAATGCAGCCATTATTGCTTGCACAGGATGCCTTGCTTGTTGAACACCTGCAATCCTGCCCGCATTGCCGCCAGCACCTGAATGACTTGCAGGCGTTACAGCAAAGCCTGCAAGACCTGCCAGAACAGGATGCCTCTGAAAAACTGGTCAGGCAGACCCTGGCCAACATACGAGCCATGCAGCCTGCTCAATCAGCAAGACCCGGCGTACAGCCCCGCCAGCGCTGGGCAGCACTGGTGGCCAGTATTTTTGTAGTGATTGCGGTGGGTAGTTTGTTGCCGGACTTGCTCAGACAGGTGGCCGCACCCTTCTCTCACTATGAAGCACAGATTACCGCACAGATGGATAAGGATTATGCCAGTGCAGAACCCGCACCTGCTGCTCCGCCCGTTAAAGCAAATAACGCCCCCCTTGTCAGCGATGAGCGTTTTGCCAATGAAATAGACAGTCTGCCGGAAAAGCAGGATGCATCCGCGCCTGTCGGCTTCAATAAATCCGAACAGGCCGTTCCTGAATTCGAGCAAGCCAACAAAGCTTTTATGGAAGAAGACGTCATCCTTTCCGATGAAGGTTCCATAGCAGCAACCCACTTCCGTGAAGAACACATGATTCGCAGTAAAAACCGCTTCCGTGAAGCACACATGATTCGCAGTAAAAACCGGAAGAAAATACCCGCCAGAAAGATGGATCGGGTGGAACAAAGGTTAGCCAATGAACCCGAAAAAACAGGTTTCGTATCCCTCGACGGTTCCCTGTCGGCCGCAGAAACCGGGCAGGGGTACAGGAAGCTGGATCCACAAGAAGAGTGGGACAGCGAGCCCAATAATAATCACCCGCCAGTAACAGCGGCTTCCGCAGTGAACCGGATCAGCCATCAGCCGGGGCCTGTCAGTGCCCCCCCCCAAAGCAAAGTAAAAGCGGTTCGACCGGCTCAGTTCGGCAAACCGGCATTGTCATTGCCGTTGGACACGAACCGATCAACGAATGAGCAGAATCCTGCGCAGGAACAAGGAGCAGCTACCACACCCGCTTTGCAGCAGGCGCAGAACTTCCTGGCAGAGAATGCGCGCATTGAAGGCCTCCATTTCCAGCCTGCCAGCGGTTATTGGGAAAATACCTACACCCCCGGCGATCCATCCATGCGGGCTTTGCTGGCCCGCCTGCAATCCAGCCGTCCGCAGAGTATTGCCCCCGGTTTGATGCTGGATAAAGCCGCCCTGCAAAACTGGCAGCCGTTTGATCCACCCGAAAATGCATCTCTGGCCCTGTATCTGCAAGCCGATCAGGCCGCCATTCAGGGAAGTACACGCCTGCGCCTGCAAGTGGGTATTCAGGGAACCGAACGCCCGGCCGGTCTGCGCCCACCAATGAATATCGCGCTGGTTCTGGATCTGCGGGATGTGCCCGCCAGCAGTACAGGCAAGCCTTATCGCGCTCTGTTGAAAGCCCTGCTGAATCAACGCCAGCCCGGCGATCATTTTTCCCTGATTGTGGCAGGCCGAGCTGGTGGCCTGCTGGTTTCTGCCGATGAGTTTCGTCATGGGCCGGTACAACTGGCCATGAATGACCTGTTCGACAAGCAGGCAAAACAGGACAAGCAAGGCCTCAGCCTGCTGCAGGCACTCAGGCTGGCCGAAAAAACCGCCCGCCTGGCGGATAATCCCGGCGCGGTTTTGGGCAGCAGCATGATACTACTGGTCAGCGCCCATAGCATGGACAGGCCATTGCCGGCTTTACTGGACTTTGCCCACCACAGCGCCACAAAGGGTATTCCGCTCAGTGTGGCACTGCTCGCGAATGGCCAGGCCGATCTGCAGCAAGTGGATCAACTGGTTCGTGCCGGACAGGGCAACCGGCGCATTCTGCACTCGCTTGATGAGGCCGATACCCTGATCGACAAAGAACTGCATGCCGCCAGCCAGGCCGTAGCACGTGCTGTGCGGGTCAGAATCCGCCTGGCGCCCGGGGTTAAACTGATTAACGTACTCGGCTCACAGCGCCTCAACCAGCAACAATCCACACAGGTGAAACAGGCGGAAAAAAGTCTGGATTTACGCATGGCCCGCAACCTCGGCATCCGCACCGACCGGGGCGATGATGAAGAAGGCATACAGATTGTCATTCCCTCTTTTTATGCCGGCGACAGCCATGTCATTCTGCTGGATGTGGTGGCCGAACAGCCGGGCTTTATTGCCGACGCGCAAATCCGCTATAAAGATCTGGTGCATCCTGCTAACCGCCTCTCCAGCGTACGCCTGAGCCTGCCCGAAGGTGAGCCCTATCAGGGCCCCCTGCAACTGGGTGTTTTGAAAAATCATCTGGCTTACCAACTGAGCCGGCAGACCCGACTGGCCAGCCAGGCTTTGCGTCGCGGCCAGCGCCCGCTGGCCATACAGCATCTTACCGACATGCGTGATCTACTGCAGGGAATGCGCCACACCATACCCGGCTGGCTGGATGATGCGGAATTAAAACAGGATGAAAACATGCTCAATAATTACCTGAGCCTGTTACAAAACCACACGCTAGCCATACCCGCTACCTCGGCTTATGTAGCCGATTCACTGGCGGCGGCCGCCAGCCGCAAACTTTTGCCCACTCGCCACTGAGCCTGGAGAAAATCATGAAAACCTTTTTACTATTACTGCTGCTGTTTCCTCTCACTGTACTGGCGGAGCTGTCTGAAAATCCATCCCCGGCCGAACAACAGGCGCAGGCAAGATTGCCACTGCAAACCTATAATGAACTGCTGCAAGCCAGCCGTAAAGAGCCGCACCCGGCACCGCTTGAATACGCCCTCGGCAATGCCGATGTCCAGGTAAGCGTAAGCGAAAAAGATGACCGCATGATAGCCCTGGTGAGCACCCAACTGAGCGTGCAAACCTTCGAAGATGAATGGACGCTGGTACCCATTCTGCCGCTGGGTACAGCACTCTTCGAGGTCAGCGCAAATGGTCGCCCCGTACAATTGGCCGTGGGGCCGGATGGCTTGTCCTGGAGCAGTAAAAAGGCCGCCCAGACCATACTGACGCTAAAATATGGCGTTACCATCGAAACCTCGGAAAGTGGTTTCAGTGTACCGGTTCCCATCCCCCATTCAGCGGTAACCACCCTCCACTTCAGCCTGCCGGGTACGCGTCTTGATCCGGTTGCTGTGCCCTCGGCCAATCTGAAGATTACTCCAGATAAAGATAATGGCATCACCTACGGCAGTGCCAGTATTCCGCAGGCTTCCTCTGTTTTGATCAGTTGGCGCAGCGCCAGCAAACGCCCCTATATATTGAGCCGGGCGCATTACCAGGGTGAATTGCAGAATAAATCCATCGCCTGGAAAGCCTTGTATGACCTGCAGGTATTCAGTGGTGAAAGCATCACCCTGCCGCTGATGCCTGCCGGCACCATACTCAGTGATATTCGGCTGGATGGAAAAGCCGCACCGGTATTACAGGATGACGGGCATTTTGCCACCCTGGTTCAGGGACGTGGCGCTCATCAGATCGAAGTACGGCTCCAGACCGCAGTGCAGGAAACCAAAGGACCGCTGCAAACCATTGTCAATATTCCGCAGGTGCCGGTATCGCGTTTCGAGCTGTCCTTACCGGGCCGCAAGGAATTGAAAGTGTTTCCGGAGGTCAATGTCAGCAGCCGCAATGATAATGACAACACACACGCCAGCCTGCACATTCCCATGAGCAAACAGGTGCGCTTTTCCTGGGTGGATGCCATCCCGCAGGATTTGAAAGCCGAACTGCGCGCCAACGCGACCCTTTATCATGCCGTGTATGCCGAAGAAGGCGTGCTGCATGTGCAGGGCATGGTCAATTATGAAATTACGCACGGTGAAACCAGCACCCTGTCCTTGCAGGTGCCCGCCAATGTGCAAATCAACCGTATCTCTTCGGCAGACATCGGTGTTTCTGACTGGGCGGTGGAAGCCCTGGATGATCACCGGCAAAAAGTCACGGTTTATCTGGATCGTGAACTGAAAGCCAATCTGCTGCTGCAAGTGGCTTATGAACGTCTGCTGGGCTCCGGCGAGCAGGCGCAACAAGCTGTCGAAGTGCCGCTCATGCATGCATTGAACGTACACCGGCAACGCGGCATGGTGGCCCTGCTGGCCGCCAAAGACCTGACGCTGAAACCCCAACAGGAACAACATGTCACCCTGGTCGGCGAAAATCAGTTACCCTCTTTTGTACGCAATCCGCTGCATATGACCATTGCGCATACCTTCAAATACATCAGCCCGCAAGCCGCGTTGCTGGTAAAAGCGGTAGCACCTGAACACAAACAGGGTATTTTTGATGCGCAGGTGGATACGCTCATTTCCATTGGTGAAGTCACTCTGAAAGGCTCGGCCATGGTCAGAATTGATGTCAAATCCGGCTCTATCATGAAACTGATGCTTAAGCTTCCCGAAAATATCAATATACTGGGAGTCAGCGCACCCTCATTACGCAGCCATGAAGTTCGCCAGGAAGGTGAGAACCCTCACATCGAACTGGACTTTACCCAGGAAATGGAAGGTCAGTTCAGCCTGCAGGTTGATTACGAACGCATCATGCAGGATAGCGTGGCACAAGCACGGGTACCCACTCTGTCGGTTGCCGATGCCGAAGTGGAGCATGGACGCATCGCGGTTGAAGCCCTGACAGCGGTCGAAGTTACCCAGGGTCAGGCCGAACAACTGTCATCACTGGATATCAATTAACTGCCACGCCAACTGGTACTGAAAACCACCAATCCGATACTGCTGGCCTACAAATATGTACACGCCGAACCGCCTTTCCATCTATCACTCAACATCGCCCGGCATGAAGAGATCGAGGTACAAACAGCGGCCATAGAAAACGCCCGCTATAGCACGCTCTACACCAGTGACGGCATGATGGTAACGCGCGCCACTTTTCGAATCCGCAACAGTCGGCGTCAGTTCCTACGCCTGGATTTGCCGGAGAATTCGCAGATCTGGTCCGCCTTTGTCGATGGCAAGGCCGAAAAACCCGCCTATGCCAGCGACAAAAAAGATCATTCCTCGGTACTCCTGAAAATGATCAATTCCAGCAGCGGTTTTACGGTTGAAATCATCTATGCCAGCCGCCAGCCTGCCATGAGTATTTACGGTTCATTGCAAGGCCGGCTGCCGGTTCCCGATATGGTGGTCACACGCAGCCGATGGGACATTTATCTGCCTGAGCAGTTTATCTATCAAACACCCCGCAGCAACATGAACCTGTTGCTGTCCGGCATGCCCGTGAACCCGAACGAGGAACTGACTGAATTCAGCCGCAGGACAGCACAAAAACCTGTCCAGAGCAGTCAGGCATTGCGTATTCAGGTGCCCTTCAGCGGCATTCACTACGCCTTTGAAAAACTTTATGTCAACCAGACCGATACAGCGGCTGAATTCCATATCAGCTACATGGCCGCCGCCTACGGAAAACAGGGAATCTGGCTCAGTCTGGCGGGGGTCCTGCTCATCTGGTTCGGCATTGCCGCCCTGGCCTGGTACCGGCAGCGAATCAAACCCATAGCCGGCATATTGCTCATCCTGTCCGGTGTACTGCTTAACCTGTTCGCCTTCACCTGGCTTGCCGTTAACACAGCACCGGCGGCCGCCCTGACATTGCTGATGGGCCTGCTTATGCTACTGGCGCTGATATTCAGGAAATTTCGCTCATGGAAAAACAGCCGACAGGCCGAATAAACCTGCTATTTTCTGACAGCCGGACGCTTGTTTGGTTATGATTGTGCATCCTCCTGCTGATTCAGGGGGACATCTATCGAGCAGATTTTTGTTTAACAGATTCAAGGAACTTACATGATAAAACGTAGCACATTAATACTCATCGGAATTTGCGGCAGCCTCGCCGTAACACCGGTCCTGGCTGGCGGAGCCAAGACCGCACTGGGCGGCGCAGTGGGTGGCGGTGCTGGCGCGGTTATTGGCAAGAAGGTCGGCGGCAACACCGGTGCCCTGGTCGGCGGCGCGGTTGGTGGAGCGACAGGTGCCGCTGTTACCACCAAAGGAAAAGGCAGAACAGGTGCCATTATCGGCGGCGCGGCCGGTGGTGCAGCCGGCGTTGCAGCAGGTAAGGCCATGGGCGGAGGCACAGCCGGACAAGCCGCTGGTGCCGCACTGGGAGCCGGTGGCGGAAGTGCTTTGGGAAGAAAGCTGGGTAAATAACCTTTATTCCTGTTTACCAGCCAGCCCCGGGCAGGCTTCAACTCCGTCAAGGGCACCTCTATTGTTAGAGGTGTCCTTAACCTGACTTCAGATTATCATCAATCGGCATTCTTGTAGATAGTGTCCGGCAGAAAACTCGCTATTTTCGAGGGGCTATGACCCCGCCCGCCGTCGAATTCAGTCAATTGCCTGCATTTTTGGCCAC
>JAHXHF010000091.1 GCA_025656895.1 gamma proteobacterium symbiont of Bathyaustriella thionipta | reverse complement strand
TATCCATGATCATCTCCTGTGAAATACTCAGGAGAAAGTGTTACCGATGTACAGGTGAAATAATAGGTGCTGATTTATTGGCGCTTACGTTTGATTGGCAAAAAGGGGCGGGCCGGCAAGGCTTCCGGTGTGGCTGACGGCTATAGAATCAAACTGAAAAAGGTGCAGGTGGGCGAGATTGTGCTGAGGAATGTGGACGCCTTTGTGTTTCAGGGCAACAGTCCGGCCACCATTCTGCTGGGCATGAGCTTTCTCAATCAGACCCACATGGACAATAATAACAACCTTATGGTATTACGCCGCAAGTTCTGATGTTACTGCTCAGCTAAGTTCTGAACGGTTATGCTCTGCTCAGGGTTGAAGTTCTTCGCAGTCGGCATTATGTGAAATCAGCGCATAGGCGGAATGATTGTGTATGGATTCAAAGTTTTCTGATTCCACGATGTATCCCAGAATACGCTCATCCTGATTCAGCTTGGCAGCTACATCGCGCACCATGTCTTCCACAAACTTGGGGTTATCATAGGCGCGCTCGGTTACGTGTTTTTCATCCGGGCGTTTCAGTAATCCATACAGTTCGCAGGATGCCTGTTTTTCAACCAGTTCAATCAATTCCTCAATCCAGACAAAACCATTGGTACGGGCGGTTACCGTGACGTGGGAACGTTGATTGTGCGCTCCGCGTTCGGAAATTTCTTTTGAACAGGGGCACAGGCTGGTTGCGGGCACCACGACCTTGATAGACATGCAGGCCTGGCCCCTGGTGATTTGTCCCATCAGGGTTACTTCATAATCCAGCAGACTTTCAACACCCGAAACCGGTGCTTTCTTGTTGATGAAGTAGGGGAAAGTCATTTCGATATGACCGGAATCGGCTTCCAGGCGTTCGGTTACTTCCGCCAGCATGGTTTTGAACGACTCAATGGAAATTTCACGTTCATGCTGATTCAGGATCTGCACAAAACGAGACATGTGAGTGCCTTTGAAATTGTGCGGCAGATTCACATACATATTGAAATTGGCGATGGTGTGCTGCTCGCCTTCGCTACGGTCTTTGACCCGTACCGGATGGCGAATATCCTTGATGCCTACTTTGTCGATAGCGATATGGCGGGTGTCGGCGCTTGATTGTACGTCGACCATGGGCTCTGTTGCCGCAGTCATGTGTGTCTCCTGGCTGGCTCAGTCAGCCCATTAATTGTTGACTAAAGGGGTAGGATATTAGCTAAATTCGTGGCTTTCGGCAAGCCGGCAGGGATTATGCCTGTTGTATGGCTCAGGCTCAATATTGCCGTTGAATGATATAGCGGGCTATGGAACGTAATAAATCAGCCTTTTCATCCAGCCGTTGCAAAGCATCCAGTGCACTCTGTATGAGTGACTGTGCCTTTTCCCTGGCATCGCTGAGCCCCAGTAGAGAGGGATAAGTGGCTTTTTCACGGCAGACATCCTGCCCGCGCGCCTTGCCCAGGGTTTCTGTATTGCCTTCAATATCAAGAATATCGTCCTGAATCTGGAATGCCAGGCCGATGCACTTGGCATAGTGGTCCAGGCCTTTGGCAACATCCGCGTGAATATCGGGTTTTACCAGTAGTGCCAGTTTCATGCTGGCTCGAATCAGAGCGCCGGTTTTATGGATGTGCAGATTTTCCAGCTCGGCCAGTTCCAGCGAGTGGCCTTCAGCAGCCAGATCCAGCGCCTGTCCACCGACCATGCCGCGTGAACCGGCTGCCAGTGACAAATGCTCGATCATGGCTAATCGCTGGTCGGCGGAACATTGCAGGCTTTGCTCATGCGCCAGTACGTGAAAAGCCAAAGATTGCAGGGCATCACCGACCAGTATGGCGGTGGCTTCATCAAAAGCCTTATGGCAGGTGGCCTGACCACGGCGCAGGTCATCATCGTCCATGGCCGGCAGGTCATCATGTACCAGCGAATAAGCGTGTATCAGTTCCACTGCACAGGCGGGCGCATCCAGTTGCTGTAAATCTATGCCCAGCGCCCTGCCGGTTGCATAGGTCAATACCGGGCGAATGCGTTTGCCACCATTCAATACGCTGTAGCGCATGGCCTGATGCAGGTTTTGCGGTACAACAGCGGCCTGCGACAGTGTGCGTTCCAGTATATCGGTTACACGCTGCCGGCAAATGTCAGTAAAGCTATTCAAGGTTGTCGGGCGGGTTGGCTGTAAAAGATTCAAGCTCATTGTTGCTCAGTTGCTGGATGCTTTGCTCGGCTTCTTTCAAGGCCTGCTGGCATTGACGCGTCAGGCCTACGCCTTTTTCGTAAGCCTTTAAGGATGCCTGCAGCGTCAGTTTACCGTTCTCCATATCATCAACGATGCTTTCCAGATCTTTAAGAGCCTTTTCAAATGAAATTTTGGTTTTTCTGCCAGTCACTTACTTTACGCCCGTTTTTTGAATGTCGGATTTAAACATAATTATGATGTTCTGTGGGCAAGAGATTGTTACACATTCAAGCTAAAAGGCAAGGTAACACCAGCGAATAGTAAAACCAGCGATTGGCTGAGCCGTTGGCAGACAGGAAGCTTATCTGGTTTGACAGCGCCAATCATCCTGCATACAGTGGCAAGGTCTTGTCGTTTTGTGTGAAAGGTATATTTACCGTGCTGCTGCGTTCCCTCCGCCTGATTATGATCACTCTATTCTGTTTTGGCTTATTGCTGAATAATGCCTGGGGTGAAGAGGGTGGTAAAGTTGATGATATTATTCGCACAGAAGTATCCGATGATAACGTATACGTAGATGACACCGAACCCTGGAAGGAAACACCCGGGGTTGTTCCCCCCATACCGGCGGAAGATGACTGGCAGGAAATTCCTGTTGACCGGATTCCGAACGGTATGAATGTTTATCTGGATACACGTTATTTGCACATCGGCAAGGACGGAGTGGTGCGTTACTGGGTCTCCTTGCGTACCGACCGGGGAGCCGACAACACCACTTATGAAGGTATTATGTGCCATGAACAGGCGGTTAAAACCTATGCTTACATGAGCCGTAGAAGAAAAAATAAAATTACCGAAATGCGCAATCCAAAATGGCGCGGCTTTGTAGCCGGCAGTGGCGACTGGCACTACGAATTACTGGATTTTTTCTGTAATGGCGCGGCCACCAACAGTGTCAAAGAGATTCTTGAACGGATTAAATTCCCGTCTTTTATCCAGATTGATCATTCATCTGACCCGGATATCGGCCCCTATCAGTACTGATTCTGTATGACAAGTTATGATGCTGCCTCCATCGAGGTACTTAGCGGGCTGGACCCGGTGCGTAAACGCCCCGGCATGTACACCGACACCAGCCGCCCCAATCACCTGGCACAAGAGGTACTGGATAACAGTGTTGATGAAGCCATAGCCGGGCATGCTTCGGTGATTGAAGTAACCCTGTTCAGGGATCAGTCTTTACAGGTGAAGGATAATGGCCGCGGTATGCCGGTGGATATGCATCCGGAAGAAGGCATTCCCGGTGTCGAGGTAATCCTCACCCGCTTGCATGCGGGCGGTAAGTTTTCCAATAAGAATTACCAGTTTTCCGGTGGCCTGCACGGTGTCGGTGTGTCGGTGGTTAATGCTTTGTCAAAGCATCTGGAAGTATGGATTCGGCGCGATGGCAAGGAATACAACACGGCTTATGCCGCTGGTGAAAAAATTTCTGATCTGGAAGAGGTGGGGCAGGTCGGCAAGCGCAATACCGGTACCACACTGAAGTTCTGGCCGGATGCTCAATATTTCGATAGCCCGCGTTTTTCGGTACGCCAGCTGATGCACGTTTTGCGCGCCAAGGCGGTACTCTGCCCCGGCCTGCAGGTGCGTTTTATTGATGAAGCGGCCGCCGATACATTGCAATGGTGTTATGAAGATGGCCTGAGTGATTATCTGCTGGATGAGTTAAGCGATTTGATTCGCCTGCCGGAAATACCCTTTACCGGCTCCCTGAAAGGTAATACGGAGGCGGCTGACTGGGCGGTGGTATGGCTGCCGGAAGGCGGTGATATTGTAGCCGAGAGCTACGTCAATCTGATTCCTACGGTTCAGGGGGGCACCCATGTCAACGGCCTGCGTGCCGGACTGACCGAAGCGGTACGGGAATTTTGTGAATTTCGCAACCTGCTGCCGCGCGGCGTGAAACTGACACCGGATGATGTGTGGAACCGTTGCAGTTACGTGCTGTCGGTCAAACTGGCTGATCCGCAGTTTTCCGGTCAGACCAAGGAAAGGCTGTCATCACGAGAATGCAGCGCTTTTGTTTCCGGTATTGTCAAAGATGCTTTCAGTCTGTGGCTGAACCAGCATACGGAAGAGGGCGAAGCACTGGCAGCCCTGTCTATAAACGCGGCGCAATCGCGCATGCGTTCCGGTCGCAAGGTGATTCGCAAGCGCATCACGCAAGGCCCGGCTTTGCCCGGAAAACTGGCTGACTGCAGCAGCAATGAACCCATGAACAGTGAACTGTTTCTGGTGGAAGGCGACTCGGCCGGCGGTTCGGCCAAACAGGCGCGTGATCGTATTTTTCAGGCCATCATGCCTTTACGGGGCAAGATTCTGAATACCTGGGAAGTGGATAGCCAGGAAATACTGGCATCACAGGAAGTACATGATATTTCGGTCGCTATCGGGCTGGAGCCGGGCAGTGATGATTTATCCAGACTACGTTACGGCAAAATCTGTGTGCTGGCTGATGCCGATTCTGACGGACTGCACATTGCCACTCTGTTATGCGCCCTGTTTTTGCGTCATTTTCGTACTTTGGTGAGTGAGGGACATGTATATATCGCTATGCCGCCACTGTATCGTATTGATGTTGGCAAGCAGGTATTCTACGCATTGGATGATGCCGAACAGCAGGGTATTCTGGATCGTATTGCGGCTGAAAAAATAAAAGGCAAGGTCAGTGTGCAGCGTTTCAAGGGGCTGGGTGAAATGAACCCGCCACAATTACGTGAGACCACCATGAATCCGGATACCCGCCGCCTGGTTCAGTTAACCATCCATGCGGATGATGAAACCGATCAATTGATGGATATGCTGCTGGCAAAGAAGCGTTCGGCGGATCGCAAAGTCTGGCTGCAAACCAAAGGTGATCTGGCGGAAGTGTAAACGATGACGAAAAACAACGATTTTTATTCCGGTGGCGTGGAGCAAATGCCACTGCGCCAGTTTACCGAGAAAGCCTACCTGGATTATTCCATGTACGTTATTCTCGACCGCGCCCTGCCACACATCGGTGACGGCCTGAAACCGGTACAAAGGCGCATTGTGTACGCCATGAGTGAACTGGGTCTGAGCGCCAGTTCCAAACACAAGAAATCCGCACGTACGGTGGGTGATGTACTGGGTAAGTTTCACCCGCATGGCGACAGTGCCTGTTACGAAGCCATGGTGCTGATGGCGCAGCCTTTTTCCTATCGTTATCCGCTGATTGACGGGCAGGGCAACTGGGGTGCGGCGGATGACCCCAAATCTTTCGCCGCCATGCGTTATACCGAAGCACGGTTGACCCCTTATGCGCAGATTTTATTGTCTGAACTGGGGCAGGGTACGGTGGAATGGGGGCCGAATTATGATGGCACCACCAAAGAGCCGCTGACGCTGCCGGCCAGACTGCCCAATATTTTATTAAACGGTTCAACCGGCATTGCGGTGGGCATGGCGACCGATATTCCACCGCATAATTTGCGTGAAGTGGTATCGGCTTGCGTACATCTGCTGGAAGAACCAAAAGCCGATATAGAAGCCTTGTGTGAACATGTCAAAGGGCCGGATTTTCCGACCGAAGCCGAAATTATCACCCCGGCACAGGATTTGCGCAAAATTTACAGGAACGGCAGCGGTTCGGTCAAAATGCGAGCCGCCTGGCAGCGTGAAGACGGTGAAATTGTTATTACAGCTCTGCCGCACCAGGTTTCAGGCTCAAAGGTTCAGGAACAGATAGCCGCACAGATGCAGGCCAAAAAGCTGCCGATGGTGGAAGATTTGCGAGATGAGTCGGATCATGAAAATCCTACCCGTCTGGTGATAGTGCCACGATCCAGGCGGGTGAATCTGGATCGGCTGATGTCGCATTTGTGCGCCAGCACCGATCTGGAGCGCAACTATCGCATTAATCTGAATATCATCAGTCTGAATGGTCGCCCGCAAGTACATAATCTGAAATCATTACTAAGCGAATGGCTGACTTATCGTACCGAAACGGTACGCCGGCGTTTGCAGCACCGTCTGGATAAAATTCTGGCACGCCTGCACATTCTGGATGGCTTGCTGATAGCCTATCTGAATATAGATGAAGTCATTGCCATCATTCGTTACGAAGATAATCCCAAAGCCGAATTGATCAAGCGCTTCAAGCTGAGTGATGAGCAGTCCGAAGCCATTCTTAATCTAAAGCTGCGTCATCTGGCGCGTCTGGAAGAAATGAAAATCCAGGCCGAGCAATCGGAACTGGCCGAAGAACGTGACCGTCTGCAAACATTGCTGGGTTCCGCGCGGCGTATGAAAACCCTGATTAGCAAGGAACTATTGGCCGATGCCGAAACTTTTGGTGATGAGCGACGTTCACCCATCGTGCTTCGTGATGCCGCCGAAGCTCTGGATGAAACCGATTTAACTCCCAGTGAAGCGGTCACGGTGGTGTTATCTGAAAAAGGCTGGGTACGGGCGGCCAAAGGTCACGACATTGACCCGCAGGGGCTTAATTACAAAGCCGGTGATGCTTATCGCGCAAGTTTTGCCTTGCGCAGTAATCAAACGGCGGTTTTTCTGGATTCCAGCGGGCGGGTATACAGTCTGCCGGCTCACACATTACCTTCGGCTCGTGGCCAGGGAGAACCCCTGACCGGGCGCTTATCGCCACCCGCCGGTGATGCTTATCGCGCAAGTTTTGCCTTGCGCAGTAATCAAACGGCGGTTTTTCTG
>JAHXHF010000222.1 GCA_025656895.1 gamma proteobacterium symbiont of Bathyaustriella thionipta | reverse complement strand
GTGTTCATCGTCTACCCTTTATTCAAAAGGATACACCTAATACCTTATGTAATTTCTAGAATCAAGCTGTTTTAAGCCCGATTGCCCTAGACGTCTCAGGTATAAACATTGCGCCCTATGCCGGTAAATTTTATACTCTCAGCAATGTGTTTGATATGCTCATCCTTTTAAGCCTGCCACAAAATTTGCTTATTATTAAATCCAGGCTTGGCCGGGGAACCCCTCATCTGAAACCGACTTTGACGGTTAGTTGATTCTACTATGCGCTTAATGCTTACTTTTTTTCGTGCCTACCCCGGCCAGACGCTGATTGTGCTGTTGGCCCTGTTGTTCGCCGGTGTGGCTGAAGGTATCGGTATTTCCGCCATGCTGCCCCTATTGAGTGTGGCCATGAAAGGTGAAAAGGATGCCGAGCCCAGTGAGTTTGAACGCATGATCACAGATACTCTGGGTGGCATGGGTATTACGCCGAGCATTGGTGTTTTGCTCAGTATCATTGCGCTAGGTGTCATGGTGAAGATTGTTTTGCTGTTGATTGCAAAAAAACAAGTGGGCTACACAGCCGCCGAGGTGGCGACTGATTTACGACTGGAATTGCTCAGAAGTATATTGAGAAGCCGCTGGGAATATTTTCTACACAAACCCATAGGTGCCCTGAGCAACGCACTGGCAACAGAGGCAAAGCGCTCGGCCGATGCTTACGTCAGCGGTACTACTGTGGTTACTTTTATTATTCACACCATGATTTATGCCGGACTGGCTTTTGCCATTTCCTGGAAGGCTACTCTGATTGGTTTGCTGGCTGGCACCGTCATTGCCGCATTGCTGCATTTTCTTGTGCGCATGTCACGCAGGGCCGGCAAAAAACAGACACGTTTATCAACTTCGCTGATGTCGCGTCTGACCGACACGCTGCAATCGGTGAAGCCTATCAAATCCATGGCACGAGAGCATCTGGCTGATTCGGTTTTGATTATAGAGACATCCCGGCTTAACAAAGCCTTGAAAAAAGGTGTCTTCAGCGAAGCGGTTATGAATGCGGCACGTGAAGCATTCTTTGCGATTTTTCTGCTTTCGGGTATTTATGTGGCCTGGGTGCAGATGGACATGCCGCTGGCTACTGTCACCATGCTGGCAGTCGTGCTGGGTAAAATTCTCAGTCAAATGGGCAAGGTGCAGAAGCAATATCAGAAGATGGTGGTGGGTGAAAGTGCTTTCTGGTCACTGAAAGGGGCTATTGAAGAAGCGCAGCAGGCCGAAGAAAAACTGGATGGTGGCAAAGAGGTTGTTTTTAAAGAGGCTATTCACTTACGTGATGTGCGCTTCAGCTATGGCAAAGAGCCGATATTCGATGGTCTGGATATGGAGATTCCCGCTGGTCAGGTAACCACGCTTATCGGCCCTTCCGGAGCCGGCAAAACCACCATCATCGACCTGGTGATTCGTTTATTGCAGGCTGATTCCGGTGAAATTCTGATCGATGATGTGCCGCTGTCGGAAGCCGACATAAAATCATGGCGGCGTATGATTGGCTATGTTCCGCAGGAAACCCTGTTGTTACACGACACGATTTTGCATAACGTGACTCTGGGTGCGCCAGAATTAAGTGTGGCGGAAGCGGAATGGGCGCTGAAAGCCGCCGGAGCCTGGGGTTTTGTAAATTCACTGGAAGAGGGTATATACAGTGGCGTTGGAGAGCGTGGCGGCAAGTTATCCGGTGGTCAGCGACAGCGTATTATTATCGCCCGGGCACTGATTCATCATCCAAAACTGCTTATACTGGATGAGGCCACCAGTGCTTTGGATGCAGCCAGCAGAGCCCAGATTCGTTCTACCATTGAAGAACTGCGAGGTGAATTTACCATTCTGGCCATTTCACATCAGGATGAATTGATGGAGGTGGCTGACCGCATTTATGAACTGCGGGATGGCAAGGCAGTGATTGTTTCCGCGCCGGCGCATTGATTGCTGCCGAACGGCATTTTGTAAGCCGAATTTTTATTGCATGACCTAAACAGACATTATATTTCAGAGAATAGGGATGCTCTCTCCACAGTGAGAAAATTTTATTTATTATCAGCAAAAGTCATGCTCACCTGCTTTTTGTGGGTGTTTTCATTCCTGTGCTTCACCTCAGCCAATACCCTGGCGGCTGCCCCGCTTATGAATCCCGATGTGATTGTATGGAAATCCCTGCATTTTGAGGCGGTTCAGGGTATGGCTCATCTTGCTGTAGACATTAATCTGAGTACGGTATCACATCAGCGCCTGCAGGCCGGCAGTGCGGCCGGTGAAGGCTTGCCGGCATTGGCTTTTCCGGCCAATCAGGTATGGCAGTTATTGGCGGGTATTCGTCTCGAACATATACTCGGAAATTACAACACTCAGGATCATTTCTGGTTTTTACCGGCCAATGCCGCTGTTATAGAACGTGAAAAGATTCGCAGTGGAGGTAAGCAATACGTCAAACGTTACCGTTATCAGCCAAATGCCACCCACCGTTTGCGTATTCGTCCTGACAATAAAAAAGAATACAAACGGTCAGCCACTGAATGGAGTGACCGGAAGCACACGGTTTACAGTTATCAGGGAAAAGCTGAATCCTGTGGAATGGTCAGTGAGCCGGCTATGCTGTTTTATGTAGCCAGTGCGCATGATTTCAGTGATGGCCAGCCCATGCGACTGTGTGTATTTTCAGACAGCGCCCTGTTTACTATGATCATTCAGCCGGATGGGTTTGAAAAAATAGACGTGGATTATACACTCAGGCAAAAAGACACGAGTCATCGGGTACAAGGCAGCATCCATGCATTACGACTGCGTGTCAGTGCAAAGCGACTGGCCGGATTTTCTGATGACGCGGAATTTGAAGTGCTTGATTTCAAAGGCAATCAAACTTTATTTGTCGATCCTCAGCAGCGTATTCCATTGCGTATCTATGGCAGCGTGCAAGGCATGGGCGAGGGCAGTGCCGATATCAGACAGCTGACCTTGCGCTGATTCCGAATCCGTACCTTCGTGACGGCCCATCACGCAGGCTCTTGATTCTACAGCGGTTTGGAAATGTCCGCTCAACCGATGGGTGCAGCCAGGAATTCACCGCGAAAACGGGTTCATGCAGCCCGCATCCGCACTGAGGATAAAACAACTACTTTTTCATGCCCAGCCAGCGGGGTCGCAGTTTAAGGATTCGCTTTAGCTGGCGTTTAAGCCCGATCGGTGATGCGTCATCTTTGTGTTTTCGTTTCGGTTTGACGTAGTACATTTGAATAGAACGACGTTCACCCTGCATTTTTTTGAAGCCGTGAAAAGATTTTTCCGAGCGGCGAAAGGTGATCAGAGTGCCGTTGGCAGGTTCGACTTTGGCTACATAATCCTCAATATTCCAGGAATTATTTAACAGGCGCAAACGTCCGTCGGGGTGTTTCCATTCCTTGTTGAGATAGACCAGCGTTGTCAGCAGTTTGGTTTTTGAATCATTATGCACATTGCCATCAGAAAGTTCGCTGTACTTGCGTACCGTTAATTGCAACGGGTTGGGTGTAAGATCCATGCCGAATTTTTCAGCAAATACTTCTTTTAACTGTGTGCTGTTCAGGTCTTCCAGAAAGGCACTGAAAGCTTTTCCGTATTGCAAATCCTGCGGGATAAAATTGCCTGCTTGCTGAATTTCAGGGTAATCGTTGTATATGGCATCAAAGGCTTCAGGGCGAACAAACCGAGGTACCACAACGAAATCACAGGGTGAATGCTGCAGTTGTGCAGAACGTAGCGCATCCAGATCCAGGCTGGCAGGATTATGTTGCATAGCCCTGTTCTCCATATCAAATCAGCCGTTGATTATAGCGGATGCAGGATTTTTCTGAACCCGAATATTTTATAAATCTGTACAATGCGCGCAGGATTTGCAAATTTAACAGGCTGGTTTCAGAATATTCCATGCTGTCCGGCATGACGGAGAGACTGAGGAATCCAGGTTCAAGCGGCAGGGCTTCCTGCTTTACTACTGAAAACAGCAGCGGGTGCGGAATAACGGGTTAATTCGTACTCTGGCTAATTTACTTAATTCAAGACCCGGGTGTGAAATACATGCTGCATACATTATACAAAAGAGTTTTACGCGCACTGATCATGGGCGCTGTATTTTTTTTACCGGAACAGAAAAAGATTGCTATTGAGCGCAAATTGCGAGGAAAAGAAGAGTTTCGCAAGCTGCAGAAAGCCGATTGTGTGGTGGTCTCTTTCGGCAAAAGTGGCCGTACCTGGCTGCGCGTCATGCTGTCACGCTTTTATCAGATAAAGCATG
The DNA here is from genome assembly GCA_025656895.1 of gamma proteobacterium symbiont of Bathyaustriella thionipta. Taxonomy (GTDB): domain Bacteria; phylum Pseudomonadota; class Gammaproteobacteria; order Chromatiales; family Chromatiaceae; genus JAHXHF01. The sequence goes on along the minus strand of JAHXHF010000222.1, from coordinate 2,664 downwards.
GCCTGCCGGAAAACAGTTTAATCGGTTTTGATAACCTGCATGCGCGTAATGCGGCTATTCCACGCATATTTTTTACCCATGATAACTATCTGAAAGACTATACCGGCCACGCAGACAGCAAGCAGGACTATTACAATAAAAAAGTTGTCCTGCTGGTGCGTGATCCCAGGGATGTAGTGGTTTCCCAGTTTTTTCAATGGAAACATCGTATGCGTCCGGCCAAGAAACGGCTGAATTTATATCCTCCACATGAGGCTAATATTAGTGAATACGAATTTGCTCTGGATCAACTTGCGGGCTTGCCGAAAATTGTAGACTACTTCAACCTTTGGGCAACCGAGGCCGATAAAATAGATCAGTTGCTCATTGTTCGTTATGAAGATATGCGTCGGGATACCGCGCAGGTGCTGCAACAGATACTGGAGTTTATCGGAACTCCGGCCAGTGCTGAACAGGCCAGGGATGTGGTGGAGTTTTCGTCCATTGAAAATATGAAGAAAATGGAACAAAAACGCACCTTTTGGCTCAGTGGCAGCAGGTTGGTACCGGGAGATCGAAAAAATCCGGAATCATTCAAGGTGCGTCGGGGCAAAGTAGGTGGTTTCAAGGATTACTTTGATGAAACCCAGGTTGAGCATATCGAAAATCTGTTGCAACAAACGCTGCAACCGGTTTTTGGTTATACCCGGCCGGACACAACAGAAAAATAGGAAGGAATCTCATGGAATATAAAGTTTTTATTCAGACAAATGCGAAACAGTACATTGGTGCGCTGGCAGCAGCCCACTCTTTGAAACGTTTTTCCAAACATGCCGATAAATTTTCGATTGAAATTATCAATGTCAATGACTACCCCTACTTCAAAGAATATGAAGGGCAATATTATTTGCGTGATGGTGCCCATCGGCGTTGGCTGAATGAAGACCTGCAGTCCTTTACACTGACTCGTTTTATGCCGCCTGAACTGATGAATTATAAGGGGCGGGCGGTGGTGATTGACCCGGATGTTTTTGCGGTCAGTGATGTATGGGATCTGTTATCACGGGATATGCAGGGCAAGGCCATCATGGTTCGTCCGCGTTCCGGACGAAAAAAACGCCTGGGCTGTATGGCAACCAGCGTTATGTTGCTGGATTGTGAAAAGCTCAAGCACTGGCGGGTTGAAGATCAGTTCAGAGCCATGTTCAAAGATGAACTGGACTATATGCAATGGATTTGTCTGAAGAATGAAGACCCGGACATTATCGGACAGTTTGAAAACGAGTGGAATGATTTTGATCATCTGACCCCTGAAACCCGCATGCTGCATACCACCAAACGTAAAACCCAGCCCTGGAAAACCGGCCTTAACGTGGATTTCAGGCCACCGGAAAGATTTCGTTTGTTCCCGCCGTCCGGCTGGATGATGTTTCTGCGCCGCAAGCTGTTTGGTGAGTATGCTTTCATGGGTAAATACCACCAGCATCCTGATATGGCGCAACAGGAGCTGTTTTTTGGACTGGTTCAGGAATGCATCGATAACGGCAGCGTCAGTCAGGAATTACTGCAGGAAGCCATGCAGAAGAACTATGTACGCCATGACGCGGTAGAAGTACTGAAAAACACCCCTCCTTTAGCCGAACAAAAATATGGCGCCAGGGTGGTGTAATGAAATATTGCGTCTTTATCCACACCAACCATAAGCAGATCGTGGGTGCATTGGTGGCCGAGTATGCGCTCAAGCGTAATTCGGCTCATGCCGACAAGTTTGATGTCAAGCTGATACAGACCAAAGACCACCCGTTCATGGCCGCCAGGGAAGGGCAGCAATACCTGCGTGATGGTGTGCAGCGTCCCTGGCTGAATGAAGATTTGCAATCCTTTACCCCGCTCAGATTTATGCCGCCTGAACTGATGAATTATGAGGGACGGGCGGTTGTCATTGACCCGGATATCTTTGCAGTAGCCGATGTTTGGGACCTGCTTACGCGTGACATGCAGGGGCATGCCATTATGTGCCGTATGCGTGCCGGCCCCAAAGGTTATATCGACCATTGTAAGGCCAGCAGTGTCATGCTGCTGGACTGCGCCAAATTGAAGCACTGGAAAGTGGAACAGCAATTTAATGACATGTTCGATGGCAAGCGTGATTATCAGCCCTGGGTATGTCTGAAACTGGAGCCGGAAGGTTCTATTGGTTTTTTTGAAGATGAGTGGAATGATTTTGACCGTCTGACCGAAGATACCAAAATGCTGCACAATACCCGTAGACGCACTCAGCCGTGGAAATCAGGCTTACCGATCGATTGGCGTCCGGCTGAAAAATTTCGCCTGTTTCCGCCTGTCGGCTGGTTAATGCGCGCCCGTCGCAAGCTGTTTGGGGACTATGGTTTGCTGGGGCGTTACAAGACTCATCCTGACGAAAAGCAGGAGCAGTTTTTTTTCCAGCTACTGGCTGAATGTGTACAAAAGGGCATTATTACCGAGTCCATGATCCAGGAAGAAATTCGTCAGGGGCATGTACGCACCGATGCCATGGAGCTGATCAAAAAAGTAGCCTGATAAAAATGAGCCGGCCAGTTTTAGCAGGTGGGTTCATTTTTATCATACGGATCACTTTGTTTGAGCGACAAGGCCATGAAAACGCTGCTTATTCTGGGTTCCAAGCCGGCTCCGGCCCTTCCT
>JAHXHF010000010.1 GCA_025656895.1 gamma proteobacterium symbiont of Bathyaustriella thionipta | reverse complement strand
AACACGGGGCAGCGCCGTCCTGCTGCAAGTGAAACGATGTGTGCAACTTAAATTAACGGATATTTTGTCTTGACTCAGGGGTCCACTTTAAACCAACTACTCACATACAGCCTGTTATCGCTGCAAGTGCGTAAAAATGCCGAACAAAACGCTAAATTCGTTCCGGTCTTCGGCATCCCCCCTGTGGCAGAAAGGATGTCGTAGGACTTTCCGCTATCCCGATTCTTTTTCATGCTCCGGGTACAGGTCGGCCAGTGTCATGGAGCGGCCATTGGCTTGTACGATTCGGGCGTGTTGCCGGGTTAACTGACGGGGTTCCTTGACGCCACAGGAATGTGCGATGGTGCCCACCTCGTATTCCATGTTTTTTTGATAACAGGCTACCCGCTGCGATTTCAGTTCAATATTCAGGCCTTTTTGCAAATTTTCATTGTGCGTGGTGATACCGGTGGGGCAGGTGTTTTTATTACATTGAAGCGCCTGAATACAACCCAGTGAAAACATGAAGCCACGTGCTGAAACAATAAAATCAGCGCCCAGGCACAAGGCCCAGGCGACATCCTCGGGCGTGACCAGTTTGCCGGATGCAATAACCTTGATGCGCTCTTTCAAGCCATGTCGTTTAAGACCATTGACCAGCATCGGCAGGCTTTCCCGCAAGGGTAAACCCATGGCGTCAATCAAGGGCATGGGGGCGGCACCGCTTCCGCCTTCTGCGCCATCTACCGTGATAAAGTCGGGTGCGTTTTTCAGATCACGTTTATTGATGGCATCAAACAATTCATCCAGCCAGAATGAACCGCCAATGACGGCTTTGAAGCCGACCGGCTTGCCGGTGACTTTTCTGATATGTTCAATCATATCCAGCAGATCGTCGTTATTGTTGATTTCCGGGTGGCGGTTGGGGCTGATGGCGTCTTCGCCTGCCGGAATATTGCGAATTCTGGCAATTTCTTCCGTTACTTTGCTGCCGGGCAAGATACCGCCTTTACCCGGCTTGGCACCCTGGCTGAGTTTTATTTCAAACATTTTGACCGCATCGTGCGCAGCCACCTCCCGCAGTTTGTCATCACTCAGATGGCCCTGGTGATTGCGCACACCGTTTTTGGCGGTGCCGATCTGAAATACAATATCGGCACCTCCCTGCAGATGATAGGGTGAAAGACCGCCTTCGCCGGTGTTCATCCAGCAGCCGGCTTTTTTGGCGCCCCGGGACAGGGCCAGTACCGCAGGCCGAGAAATGGCGCCGTAACTCATGCCGGAAATATTAAATAATGAAGCCGTGCGATACGGCTTGCTGCAATGCAGGCCAATTTGCAGTTCTTTTGTGGGTACGGCATCCTGCCCGAGCGTGGGAAAAGGACAGTTGACAAAAATAACCGTGCCGCGTGGTTTCAGATCACGTGTGGAACCGAAAGCTACGGTGTTGCTAATGCCTTTGGCGGCACGATAAATCCACGAGCGTTGCGCGCGATTGAATGGCAGTTCCTCGCGATCCATGGCAAAGAAATACTGGCGGAAAAATTCACCCACATGTTCGAATAAATAGCGAAAACGACCAATAACCGGGTAATTACGGCGAATGGCATGTTGCGTCTGGCTGATGTCACTGATGAAGGCGTAGATCACCCACAACACACCCAGGCCGATGAAGATAATGAACAGCGTGGCCATCAAATCCAGGCCGGTGGTGATGAAACTCAGGTTTTCCTGGCTTAGCATAGTGATGGGCCTTGTGCTGTAGATGAATAAAACGTCAGCGACGAATGACAGTCATTTTTTCTATTTGCATGTCCTGCATACTGTAGGGAATGCCGCCGGTGCCCAGGCCGGACTGGCGCAAGCCGGCGAAGGGCATCCAGTCCACACGGAAAGCAGTCATTTCATTAATCATAACGGCCGAAGCGGCCAGACGTTCACTGCTGCGCATGGCCTGATCCAGCTGCTTGGTAAACACCGATGCCTGAAACGCCCACGGCAGGGCGTTGGCCTGCTGAATGGCTGCATCCATATCATCACAACTGTACACGCAGATGACCGGGCCGAATATTTCATCGGTACTGACCTTGCTGGATGCGGATGGATTCAGCAGCACTGTGGCCGCATAGCAACTGTCGGAAATGCGTTTGCCGCCCGTGATGAGTTGCGCGCCTTCCTCGATGGCTTCATGAACCCAGGCTTCAATGCGATCCACCTCGGCGGGGCGAATCAGCGGGCCGATTTCTGTATTTTCTTTCAGCGGATCACCGATAAGCATGGCGGCGCCGGCCTGCGCCAGTTTTTCAGCCAGTGCTTGTGCAATGGGCTGCTGCGCAAATACACGTTGCACCGATACACAAACCTGACCGGCATGATAAAAGCCACCTTTTGCCAGTAGCGGTACGGCTTTGTCCATATCCGCATCGGCATAAAAAAGGACCGGCGCGGCACCGCCATGTTCCAGTGCGCAGCGGGTTCCGGCAGCCAGTTGTGAACGTAACCACCAGCCGACTCTGGCGCTGCCGATGAAGCTGAAAAAAGCCACTCGCTCATCACTGGCCAAACGGGAGGCTACCTGGTTATCGGTGGTAACAAGTGCTTGCGCCCAGGCCCTGGGCAGACCGGCCTGATGCAGAATTTGTATAAAGCGAAAACAGGATAAGGGCGTATCCGCAGCCGGTTTGACAATAACCGGACAGCCACAGGCGACTGCCGGCCCTACCTGATGCGCAATCAGGTTCAAGGGATGGTTGAAGGCACTGATGGCCACTACCACGCCAATGGGTTCTTTACGGGTATAGGCGGTATGTTGCGTCGAAGCGGCATTCAACCCCATCGGGATTTCGCGGCCACTGTCGCTGCGCAGTGTTTCAATACAAATGTTGATGCTATCAATGGCGCGTGCTACTTCAACACGTGAATCAAGCAGAGGTTTACCGCCTTCATGGGCGGCTTCCAGTGCCAGGCTTTCGGCCTGTTCCTGCATCAGGGTAACGCTGCGTTGCAGAATGGCTATGCGTTCAGCGGCTGTTAGCCAGTGGTCACGCTTCTGAAAAGTGTCATACGCGGTTTGCAGGGCGGCTTCTACGGCATCAGCCCCCATGGCATCGATGCTTGCAATGCTTTGGCCGTCATAAGGCGCGTTGACCGGCAGTTGCGTTTCAGCGGCCTGCCGGGTGGCTAACAGATGGGAGCAGTGGCGGGCTTCAGTCATGTGCTTTCTCTTTTAAATCGGGCAAACCAGTTCGCCCAGCTTTTCAGTCAGTTTCATGTTTTCAGAATAGTCTACCGGGCAGTCAATAATGACCACGGTGTTATCTTCAATGGCTTGTTTCAAGGTCGGCACCAGCTCATGGGCGGCTTCAATACGATAGCCTTTGGCGCCAAAACTGTGCGCGTATTGTACAAAGTCAGGATTGTTGAAGCTGATGTGGTTGTTGCGTCCGAAGCGTCTGTCCTGATGCCATTTGATCAGACCGTATTGGCTGTCGCTCCAGATTAGAATAATCATGGGAATGTTGTAACGCAGGGCGGTTTCAATTTCCTGAGAATTCATTAGAAAACCGCCATCACCAGTTACCGTCAGGGCCACCCGATCCGGAAAAGCGATATGAGCGGCCATGGCTCCGGGTATACCTATGCCCATAGAGGCAAAACCGTTGGAAATGATGCAGGTATTGGGTTGTTCCGCCTGATACATGCGCGCCATCCACATTTTGTGCGCACCCACATCAGAAATAACAATATCCTGTGCGCTTAAAACCTTTCTCAGGTCCAGCATGATGCGTTGCGGCTTCATCGGAAAGGCATCGTTATCGGCATATTCCTGCCATTCATCAACAATAGTCTGACGCAGGCCGCTGGCCCAATTTTCGCTGCGGGGAAAAACGTGCTGAGTAAGATGGCGCATAGTGCTGGCAATATCACCGATAACACCGGCTTCAAGAATATAATGCGCATCCACTTCGGCCGCCGACAGGTCGATATGAATAATTTTCCGGTTGTTATCTTTGTGCCATAAATTGGGATGGTATTCAACCAGGTCATAACCGACACAAATGATGACATCGGCACGATCAAAACCGCAGGAAACATAATCACTGGCGGCCAGACCGACAGAGCCCAGTGATAGTTCATGCGATGCCGGAATAACCCCTTTTGCCATAAAAGTGCAGGCCAGCGGTATTTTTGCGTGCTCGGCAAAGGCCTGCAGCGCGGCGGATGCACGTTCCCGAATAACACCGTTACCGGCCATGATAATAGGGTGCTGTGCCTGATTGATGACTTCTGCTGCCTGTAGAATTTTATCTTTTGGCGGCACCGGTGCTTTGGCATGCTGGACGCGCAGAGGCGCTGCGTTTTCCACCACGGCAGCAGCGATATTTTCAGGATAGTCAATAAAGCTGCAGCCGGGTTTTTCCGCCTGCGCCAGCTTGAAAGCCTTGCGTACCACTTCCGGCACAATTTCAACGGCACGGATTTGCGTGGCGTATTTGGAGATGGGTTCAAACAGGTTGACCAGATCAAGGATCTGATGGCTTTCTTTATGCAGGCGGGTGGTTGCCCCCTGGCCGGCGATGGCTACGATGGGGGCATGATCCATATTGGCATCGGTTACACCGGTGATCAGATTGGTGGCTCCAGGACCCAGTGTGGCCATGCAGACTCCGGCTTTACCGGTCAGACGTCCATACACATCGGCCATAAAAGCCGCGCCCTGCTCATGTCGGGTGGTGATGAACTGAATTCTGCTGGACAGCAGGGCATCCATAATATCCAGGTTTTCTTCACCGGGAATGCCAAAAATATAGTCTACCTCTTCGTTTTCCAGACACTGGATGAACAGTTCTGCTGATTTCATAGAATTCCTGCCAGTTGTATGAAGCAAGTATAGGAGCAGAACGGAGTTGAAGGCTGAATCTTTCCTGCCCCATTAAAAAACCGGCCTTGTGCCGGTTTTTTAATGGGGCAGGAAAGTAGCCTGAAACAGGGTTGTCGTTCTGGTTTTTTATAATTTAGTCAGTTCAACCCGGCGGTTTTGGGCGCGACCCTGCACGGTATCATTGCTGCTGATTGGGCGCTCTTCACCATAGCCGACCGGAGTTACCTGGTCTGCTTTGACACCGCTGGCAATCAGATAGCTGGCTACAGTATTGGCGCGACGCTGGGAAAGATCTTTGTTGTAAGCGTCATCCGCAACACTGTCGGTGTGTCCGGCCACTTCAACTTTCAGATCCGGGTGCTCCTTCAGTGTTTTACTGACTCGATCAAGAATGGCAATAGATTCATCCGTCAGCTTGTCAGAGTCGGTATGAAAATTAACACCGCGCAAGATGATGCTGGCATTCTGTTCGCAGCCGAAAATATCAACAACAGCTCCGGCCGTTGTATTGCCGCACAGGTCAAATTCGTTGAGTACGCCATCTGAATCCTTGTCCGCATTCTGGGGAATACTGATGACGGTGGGTGCTGCAATAACGGCTGGCGGGTTAGCAGGAACTACAGGTGCTGCAGGCGCAACAGGCGCAACAATTGGCATGGGTGGTGGAGGGGGTGGATAGTAGCCGACCGGTGCATTATCCCAGCTATTCCAGTTGTCCCAACTATTCCAGCCGTTATTACCAAATACTCTGTTCATGCCACGGGCGGAAAAGCGAACGTCAAAATCGACATCCAGATCACCCAATCCATCCATCATGCCGTTGGCAGGGCCCCAGCTGTTTTCACCACTCCAGGGACTCCAGTTGTTGCCGTTATTCCAGGGACCCCAGTTGTTACCACCGTTCCACGGAGCCCAATTATTACCGCCATTCCACGGAGCCCAGTTATTACCGCCGTTCCAGGGGCCCCAGTTGTTGCCACCATTCCAGGGTGCTGCATAGTTATTGCCGCCCCAGGGCGGTGCATAAGCATAGTTGGGAGCATAAGGATAATAGGCAGGAGCCGGGTAAGCCGCTGCCGCAGGGTAAGGTGCGGGCGCGTAGGCCGGTGGGGCCGGGGCATAGCCAGCGGCCAGGGCGACCTGAGTAAAAGCAAGTATTCCAATACTGGACGCGCTTAAGGTGAGTTTTTTAAGCATGTAATTTCCTCTGATCAAAACGGTGAATGAGCTTGAAACATGAAGTGAGTGATTCCGTATTTGTTCACAGAGTGTAAAGTCGTGCTCAGAGGATGTCCATATTGCGGTTTTACCCGGCTCGAAAAGGCGCTACTAAAGCACATAGCCGCGCGCTGTAACTCAGCAAGTGGCTACAGCACGGTTTGTAATCAGCTTCTGAAGCCGCGCTTGATCCAGTAATCCAGGCTGAAATAACGTCCGCCGCCTATAAAAAACAGCGGTAGCAGCATAATGAGGTAGGTGGCAGCCATCTCGATGCCGTTGTTGAGCACCACGAAGTGGCCGTTGGCGGTCAGCCAGTCCATATTGCCGTTGGTTTCCAGGATTTGTTTGGCGGCGGCAAGACGTTCACCGGCACCCTCAATGCGCTCGGTGGTAAATATGGGCCAGGAACTGTCAGCAACCATCAACCAGCCGTTCTGCCAATGTACAGCAACGATGGCGATAATCATGGTAAACATCAGTGGCGGGGCTATCCAGCGCACACCGAGACCGATTACCAGTAAGACTGCACCGATCACCTCGGTTCCGGCAGCCAGCCAGGCGAGGGCATCGGGAAAGGGCAATCCCAGACCCCAGTCCGGGTTGCCGAACCAGGCTGCGGTGTCGGCAACGCTGGCCTGTCCCAGGTTGCTGAACCAGGTGGCGAGGTCGGGACCAAACAGGGGATCAATGCCGAGTTTGGCGCAACCGGCACTCCAGAATATCGGCGCCAGATACAGGCGTAATGCCAGTGGGCCGAGAAAATCCAGCGCGCGAAATTTGTCCAGAAAATCCTGGGATTTGTTGAGAATGCCAATCATTGAGTATTCCTTGCTAAAATTTACCTGATTACCCCTAAGGCTCAGCTACTGAGCCACCACCTGTAGGATAATACTCCTATCAACTTGATGGGAGAAAGAAAATGGCTA
>JAHXHF010000169.1 GCA_025656895.1 gamma proteobacterium symbiont of Bathyaustriella thionipta | reverse complement strand
GGGAGTCAAAACAAAACGTCTAAAAGCAGGCTGGGATAATGACTATTTGCTGCGGGTAATCAATGGATGAATTTAAGTCCGATTGCCCTAGATGACGGACTGTGATAAGATGCCGCCGCAATGCAACGTTCCGATTTCAATTATCACCTGCCGTCCGAACTGATCGCCCAGCGACCTCTGCAAGAGCGCGCGGCCAGCCGTTTACTGTGCCTGCAGCAGGGGCAATGGCAGGACGGCCAATTCACGGATCTGATCGAACAGCTGCAACCGGCTGATCTGCTGGTATTCAATGACACCAGGGTTATGAATGCCCGTCTTTATGGCCACAAACCCACCGGCGGCAAGGTGGAAATACTGATCGAGCGCCTGCTGGACAAGCATCATGCTGTGGCGCATGTGAAAGCCAGCAAGCGCCCCAAAGCGGGCAGCAAAATTCTGCTGCAAAACGAACTGGAACTGTGCGTGGAAGAACCGCAGGGTGATCTGCTACGGCTTTCTACGCAGGCCGATTTCAATTGCATCATGCAACAGCAGGGGCATGTGCCCTTGCCCCCCTATATAGAACGCAGTGATGACAGCGCCGATCTGGAGCGTTATCAAACCGTTTACGCACGCAGCGCGGGAGCGGTGGCCGCACCCACTGCCGGCCTGCATTTTGATGCGGATATGCTGCAGAAAATTCAAAGCAAAGGCATAAACACGGCCTTTGTCACCCTGCATGTAGGGGCGGGAACCTTTCAGCCGGTGAGGGTCGATGATCTGGACCAGCATCCCATGCACAGCGAATGGCTGAATGTGGAGCAGGATGTTTGTGACGCGGTAGCGGCCACCCGGGAACGGGGCGGGCGGGTGGTTGCTATAGGCACAACCGCAGTTCGTTGTCTGGAAACAGCCGCAGCCCAGGGCAAATTACAGCCCTATAGCGGCGAAACCCGGCTATTTATCCGTCCCGGATACCGTTTCAGGGTTGTGGATGCGCTGCTGACCAATTTTCATTTACCCGAATCGCCCCTGATTATGCTGGTCAGCGCTTTTGCCGGTTATGAAAACGTAATGCGGGCCTATCAGCACGCGGTACAACAGCGTTATCGTTTTTTCAGTTATGGTGATGCCATGTGGATGAGCCGCTGATTGGCAGACTGCGGGCATAAAAAAGGGCGCGACAGGGGGGGTGTCGCGCCCAAATCCACCAATTAAGGAGGATGGAGGAGTGTACTGACTCCTGAAGATGGAGAGGTAAAGAATCAGTACATGAACATTCTCTAATATGCTTATTAAGATGTCAAGTATATTCTGCGTGTTTCATGCATTTTTTCGTGTTTTTTTCAGGCTGCATCCTGTTTAATAAATTGACATTTATCAATGACTTCTTATGAAATTTAATTGTTTTAATAGCGATGGTAAGGCAAGGCAGGGGCAACTGCAGTTTGCGCGCGGACTGATCGATACACCCGCTTTTATGCCGGTCGGCACCTATGGCACGGTCAAAGCCATGACCGCAGAAGAACTGCAACAACTGGGTGCGCAAATTGTACTGGGCAACACCTTTCATCTGATGTTGCGCCCCGGCACCGAAACCATCCGCAAACACGGTGACTTGCATGATTTCATGCACTGGGACAAACCCATCCTGACCGACTCGGGCGGGTTTCAGGTGTTCAGCCTGGGCGATATGCGCAAAATTACCGAACAGGGTGTTCATTTTCGTTCGCCCATAGACGGCGCCAAAGTTTTCATGGGGCCGGAAGAATCCATGCAGGTGCAACGCGAACTGGGTTCGGACATCGTCATGATTTTTGATGAATGCACGCCGTATCCGGCCACTCATGAAGAAGCCGAAAGCTCCATGCGTTTATCCTTACGCTGGGCAGAACGCTCGAAAGCTGCACATGCGGATAACCCTTCAGCTCTGTTCGCCATCGTACAGGGCGGTGTTTATGATGATTTGCGCAGCGAATCACTGCATGGATTAACCAGCATCGGCTTTGATGGCTATGCCGTGGGCGGCTTATCAGTAGGTGAACCGCCCGCAGACCGCTGGCGTATTCTGGATAACCTGGCCAGTCAATTACCGGCCGACAAACCACGTTATCTGATGGGCGTAGGCACACCGGAAGACATTGTAGAAGCCGTCAGCCGGGGTATCGATATGTTTGACTGCGTCATGCCAACACGTAACGCACGTAACGGCCATTTATTTACCCACCAGGGCATAGTCCGCATCAAAAACGCCGTGCATCAGAACGACACCGGCCCGCTTGACCCCATGTGTGATTGCTACACCTGCCAAAACTACAGCCGCAGCTATTTGCGCCATCTGCACCGCTGCAAGGAAATACTCGGTGCACGTCTCAATACCCTACACAATCTGCACTACTATCAAAGCCTCATGGCCGACCTGCGTCAGGCCATCAGCCAAAATCGCCTGCAAGCCTTCATAAAAGAATTTTACGCCCTGCGGGAAGAGTGACTGAGTGAGGTTTAATCATACCAATGAGGAGGAAATTGCCATCATTCTCACACTTCAGAGACTGTCAAAGTAGTTGATCTTCGCCTCCCCCTTTGGAAAAGGGGGATTGAGGGGGATTTCATCTCGTTCCCACGTGCCCGAAGGAAATGCCCTTGGGGTATTCTACGTGGGAATGCATACCAAGCCGCCAGTAAGCACGCTGCGAGCTATGGAATGAACCAGTCCAGCATCAGCCGGTTTTCTAAGCACCTTCAAGATTCAAAGTCCGTATGCATTCCCACGTAGGAACGTGGGAACGAGAAAATAAAAGAGTTTTATGCCCTGCGGGAAGAGTGACTGAGTGAGGTTTAATCATACCGATACCAATGAGGAGGAAATTGCCATTATTCTCACATTTCTGAGACTGTCAAAGTAGTTGATCTTCGCCTCCCCCTTTGGAAAAGGGGGATTGAGGGGGATTTAAACATCATTGTAAGCTATTGATTTACAGTGAATATTTAGGCTCTTCCAATCTCCCCTGGCCCCTCTTTCATCTCGTTCCCACGTGCCCGAAGGAAATGCCCTTGGGGTATTCTACGTGGGAATGCATACCAAGCCGCCAGTAAGCAGGCTGCAAGCAATGGAATGTGCCAGTCCAGCATCAGCCGGTTTTTTATGCACCTTCAAGATTCAAAGTCCGTATGCATTCCCACGTAGGAACGTGGGAACGAGAAAAGTAGTTGATTTTCATCTCCTTCCCATGTGCCCGAAGGAAATGCCCTTGGGGTATTCTACGTGGGAATGCATACCAAGCCACCAGCAAGCAGGCTGCAAGCAATGGAATGCGCCAGTCCAGCATCAGCCGGTTTTTCTAAGCACCTTCAAGATTCAGAGTCCGTATGCATTCCCACGTAGGAACGTGGGAACGAGAAAAAGGAGGGGAACTGGTCTGTGTAGTGGTCTAATAAAGCGGAAAACCTGCCAAATAACGGAACTTTGAAGCATTACCCGGGTCTTGAATAATCATCCCTTAGTAACCTGGGCCCCGCTGTGGCATAATGCGCTGCTGAATTTTTTTGGAAAATGATCTTATGAGTTTTTTTATATCTGAAGCACTGGCAGAAGCGCCGGCTGCTGTTGCTGCTGGAGCAGGACAATCACCGGGTCTGGAAGGCCTGATTATGCCTATCGGGCTGGTAGTTATTCTGTATTTTTTCATGATTCGTCCGCAGATGAAGCGTCAGAAAGAACACAAGGCGCTGGTCAATGATCTGGCCAAAGGCGATGAAGTACAGACCGAAGGCGGCATGATGGGACGCATCACCGAAATGGGTGATAATTTCATCAAAGTTGAAATTGCCGACAATGTGGAAATTAAACTGCGTCGTCAGGCGGTAGCTTCGGTCATGCCCAAAGGCACCCTGAAAAGTATGTAAAGCCGGTTTGTGTCCTGGCCGCAATCTATGCTGCGGTCCATGGATATGAATTTTTTTTCTGTTATTTTTGATTATCAGTAGTTACCCTTCATGAACCGATATCCTTTGTGGAAGAATGTCATTGTCATCCTGGTTGTGTTGGTGTCAGCCTTATACGCGCTGCCCAATATTTATGATCAGGACCCCTCTGTTGAAATGTCACCTCTGCGTGGCACAGTCATGGATATACCTGCACTGCAGGCCCAGGCCAGCGAAGTACTGCAGAAAGCAGATATCAAGCTGAAAGCCGCCGGGCCGCGCAACGGCAAGTTACTGTTGCGATTTGCCGATCCGGATCAACAATTGCACGCGGTCGATGCGCTGTCCCCCGTATTCAGTGAGAAATACACACTGGCTTTAACCACCGTACCCGATCTGCCCGGCTGGTTAAGCAGCATGAACGCGCTGCCCATGTTCCTGGGACTGGATCTGCGCGGTGGTGTGCATGTGGTCATTGACGTGGACATGGACGCAGCCGTCACCCAGGCCGTAGGGCGTTATCGTGATGATTTGCGTGATTTACTGCGTAAGGAAAAAATTCGCGGCGCCCGTCTGAGCATGTTGCCGAATGGTGTACGCGCAACTTTCAAGGAAGTGGGTAAACGTGATCTGGCAGAAAACAAAGCCTCGGAACAATTCCGCTCGCTGAAATTTGATAACGGTGAAGAAGGCGGGCAGGCCTGGTTTGATGCCTTGATACCACCGGCAGAAATGACCGCGCTGAAAAGATTCGCGCTGGAACAGAACATTACCACGCTGCGCAATCGAGTTAATCAGATGGGAGTGTCTGAACCCATTATCCAGCAGCAGGGTGAACGCCGCATTGTGGTGCAATTACCCGGCGTCAGTGATCCCTCTAAAATTAAGGAAATCTTACAAGCCACAGCCACCCTGGAATACCGCCTGGTGGATACCCAGCACAGCGTTTTGGATGTGGTGGATGGCGGCCCGGTTCCGCCGGCTTCCAAGCTTTATAAAGAACGTAACGGCAAGCCCATTCTGCTGAAAAAACGTGTCATCGTAACCGGTAATCAGATTACCGATGCCAAGTCAGGGCTGGACTCACGCAGTGGTTCACCGGCTGTATTTATCAGTCTGGACGCAGGTGGCGCACGCCGCATGATGGATATGACCACTGAAAATGTCGGTCAGCCGATGGCGGTTGTGTTTATTGAAAAACGTACCGTAACGCGTGAAAAAGACGGCAAACTGATCAAGGTAAAAGTACCGGTGGAAGAAGTCATCAGTGTCGCCAACATTCTTGAACCTTTCGGCGCAAGATTTCAGACCACCGGCCTGGACAGCACCGAAGAAGCGCGTGATTTATCGCTGCTGCTACGTGCCGGCGCACTGGCAGCACCCATAGAAATTGTCGAAGAACGCACCATCGGCCCAAGCCTGGGGCAGGACAGTATCGACCAGGGCTTTCGCTCGGTTATGGTCGGTTTGCTGGTCGTCATGATCTTTATGGCACTTTATTACCGGGTATTCGGTTTGGTGGCCGATCTGGCGCTGCTCATCAATTTACTGATGATTGTGGCGGTATTATCCATGCTGCAGGCCACCCTAACGCTACCGGGTATTGCCGGTATTGTTCTGACCGTAGGCATGGCAGTGGATGCCAATGTTTTGATATTTGAACGAATACGCGAAGAAATAGCGGTGGGCAGCACGCCGCAAGCCAGTATTAAAGCCGGTTATGAAAAAGCCTTAAGTACTATTGTGGATGCCAACATCACCACCCTGATTGCGGCCGTGGTGTTGTACAGTTTCGGCACCGGCCCCATCAAAGGCTTCGCGGTAACCCTGTTTATCGGCATTCTCAGTTCCATGTTTACCGCCATCATGGGCTCACGCGCACTTATTAATGTGATCTACGGTGGCCGTCGTGTTAAGCGGCTATCTATCTGAATCGGGAGAACATCATGGAATTGATTTCAAACAAACTGAATATTGACTTTATGGGGCGGCGCAAAATAGCGCTGATCGTTTCTTCTTTATTCATTATCGTATCTCTGGCTTCCTTGCTTACCCAGGGGCTGAAATTCGGTATTGATTTTACCGGTGGAACACTGGTCGAAGTCGGCTACGCTCAACCGGTTGAACTGGAAGGGGTGCGCAGCGCACTGGCCGAGGGTGGTTTTGACAAAGCCATCGTGCAGTATTTTGGCAACAGCCAGGATGTACTCATCAATGTACCGCCTACCGATGGCAAAGACGCCAACAAACTTAGCGATGAAGTTTTTCGTACACTGAAAGTGGCAAACCAGGGCAATGAAGTTAAATTACGTCGCGCCGAATTTGTCGGGCCACAAGTGGGTGAAGAACTGACCGAAGACGGCGGCCTGGCCATGATTTACGCACTGGGCGGCATCCTGTTGTACGTAGCCTTTCGTTTTGAATATCGCTTTGCCATTGGCTCAGTCGTAGCGCTGATTCATGATGTCATCATCACATTAGGTGTATTTTCACTGTTACAGATAGAGTTTGATCTGACCGTACTGGCCGCCATCCTGGCTGTTATCGGTTACTCACTGAACGACACCATTGTGGTCTTTGACCGAATCCGGGAAAATTTTCGCCGTGTTCGTCATGGTGAAACGGTGGAAATCATCAATGTCTCGCTGAACCAGACACTGTCACGTACCTTGATGACATCAGTAACCACTCTGCTGGTACTGATAGCACTTCTTTTTCTGGGTGGCGAAATCATTTTTGGATTCTCACTGGCGCTGATTATTGGTGTGGTTGTGGGAACTTACTCATCCATCTACGTAGCCGGCACCACATTAATCCTGCTGGGCGTCAATCGCACTGACATGATGCCGGTAGAAAAAGAAGGCGCAGACCAGAACGCCGCACCCTGAAATCCAGCTGGGCAACAAAGGAAAGCCGACTGTTGCCCATTTGTACCTGAGACTATGCAAGTATATGCCCTTAGCTTCCCCCTTTGGAAAAGGGGGATTGAGGGGGATTTGACTGGCTGGTCCTCGTTCCCACGCGCCCGAAGGAAATGTCCTTTCTCGTTCCCACGTTCCTACGTGGGAATGCATACGGACTCTGAATCTTGAAGGTGCTTAGAAAAACCGGCTGATGCTGGACTGGTTCAT
>JAHXHF010000154.1 GCA_025656895.1 gamma proteobacterium symbiont of Bathyaustriella thionipta | reverse complement strand
CTTTTCTCTTCTTTCTTTCGCTCATTGGTTCATTTCTCCCATCACAGAGTACAGCTTAAACTACTGTCTTGATTATGGGGTCCACTTTACATTCCGTTAGCTAAAATGAAAAAAGCAGAGGTGTATTTTACTTATAAAGCAGAGACTCCATCAAATAAATTTATTAGCTGGGCTCTGAATAGTCGCGCTTAAGAATAATGCCAACGATTTTCTATGACCTGAATTTATAATTATTCAGCGAACAATGAAATTGCAGAATAAGCGCTCAGATAGTTTCAGGTCTCAATGACACCAGTGCTCCATTGCCTTGCGCATATCCTGTAAATGTTGAGCACGCTCTTCATCACTTAGAAAGCGGCGCTGATTATTCTCATCCCAGTCGTACAAGGCACGCGCTTCACTATCTTTTTTATAGGCTATTTTTAGCTTTTTACATTCCAGTTCACGTTCTTTACGCTCTTGCTTGCGCTTTTTTGCTGCCTGGTTTCGTGCATCGCGATCCTCTTGCATCGCATCCAGCAACTTTTGGCGTTTTTCAGCTGGGCTAAGCTCATCATTGTCCAATGCAGGAAGCGAAACTGTATATTTTTGTAGATGCATTTCTTCAGCCTGCTGAGTATGAGGCTTATCCGAGTAATGCACCTTGCCACTGCTATCGGTCCATTTGTAAAACCCGCTTGCCGCCATGCCTGGAAGCAATAGCAACAGCAGACACAGCACTATCATATGGACTGGAAATTCTCTCATGCTATTCCTCATCAAACTTGAAACTGGCGCTCAAGCCGCCAGATGCCGGGGTGGCCCTGTCCCAGGCCCAGTCACGAATACGCTTGATCTGCTCACTCATGGTGCGTGATAAAGGAACAATTTTTTCAATCTGATCCAGCACATCATCGGTATTGAAACCACCTTCCCGTTTCGATTCAATACGCGCGGCAATAATAGCCTGTTCAATTTCCGCCCCGTTCCAGCTGTCGGTCTCGCGCGCCAGCCAGGCTATATCAAAAGTATCCGGGTCTGCGCCATTGGAAAGAATATGAATAGCCAGAATTTCTTCACGTTCATCCTGACTGGGTAAATCACAAAAGAAGACCTGATCGAAACGGCCTTTACGGATCATTTCGGCCGGCAATGCCTCAATTCGGTTGGCAGTGGCCGCCACAAAGATATTTTCGGGCTTTTCCTGCATCCAGGTTAAAAAGGCTGAAAGAATATGCGAATGCTCAGCCTGTCCGCTTTCGGTATAGCCCAGACCGTTTTCAATTTCGTCGATCCATAATAAGGCGGGAGCAACCGCTTCAACCGTTTTCAGGGCTTCGGTAAAGGTCGCTTCCGGGTTACCCATAGCTCCGGAAAAAACCTGATTCATATCCAGCCGGAACAGGGGTAACGCCCATTGTTGCGACAATACTTTGGCCGTCAGACTTTTACCACAACCACTGATACCCATAATGAGAATACCTTTGGGCAGCGGCAGGTCACTGGCAGAACCCGCCTTGCGATACAGGCTTTTACGCGCTTCTATCCATTTTTTCAGTCCGTGCAGACCACCAACATCGTGCATATCCCGTCGCTCGGTAACATATTCCAGGCCACCAAAGCCCTGTACACGGGCTTTCTTGGCCGTATGTGCGCCCTGAATCAATGCATCGGTATCCGCGCCGGCCTCACTCAAGGCCTGGCTGAGTGCGTGCTCAGCTTCGGTTAGCGACAAACCCTGCAAGGTGAAGATCAGATCACGCGTATCATCATCCGACAGGGAAAAGTCAGCGGTTTTGCGTCTGACCAATTGTTGCAGAGCTTCGATATCCGGGTGCAAGGCATCAATCTGCCAGGTTAAACGCGCCAGTGATTGTGGAAGCCGGGCGGAAGAAGACAGCATAATGAGGTGATGCCCTGCATGACCTCGCTTGAGTTGGTCAAAATCCCGCACTGCGCGTTCCAGTCTTGCATCGGATAAATCACTTTGCAGATCAAGAAATACGCTCAACTGCGGTTCGTGCTGCTGTGAAATTTCCCGGATTGCCTGCAAGGGATCGGCACGGGCAGAAACTTGCACGTCATCTTCCTGCAATTCTGCAAAGCCTGTGGTGGAACGCCAGATTTTTACCCTGGGCTCACCCGGCTGTTTTTTGGCGAAGGCTTTAATTTCCCGCAACACCCAGTCTTCATCATAGGATTCAATACTGATCAGCGGATAATGCCCGCTCACGGCCTGTTGCAGGTTTATTGATAATTTTCCCAAAACTTTTCCTTTAGGTTAACAGAATCACCCAACCCCCTGGCCGGAAGATGTCATCCTGACAAGACTTTGGTCTATATAAGCATTAGCGCAAAAAAAACGCAAAAAAAAACGGGCGCCGAAGCGCCCGTATCAGGAAAAAAGTCTTACTGTTTTTTTATAGTCTGGCGCTGATATTATTTACCGGAACCATGGCTGCCGGTAAATTCCGGATAAGCTTCCATGCCGCATTCAGCCAGATCCACGCCTTCGTATTCTTCTTCCTCACTGACACGCAGACCCATGATCAATTTAAGAATCATCCAGACGACCAGGCTGACAACAAACACCCAGGTGAAAATGGTCGCTGCACCTATCAACTGACCACTGAAGGTAACATCAGAATTTGACATTGGCACCACCATCAGGCCCAGAAAACCACAGGTGCCATGTACCGAAATCGCACCCACCGGGTCATCAATCTTCAACTTGTCAACCGCCAGAATACTGAATACAACCAGAACACCACCGGCCACACCAATCAGAGTGGCAAACGCTGCGGTAGGCGTATCCGGACCAGCCGTAATAGCAACCAGTCCCGCCAGAGCGCCGTTCAGCAACATGGTCAAATCTGCTTTACCGAACAACATGCGCGCCACAATCAGTGCAGCCATAGCACCACCAGCCGCAGCCGCGTTGGTATTCAGAAAAACAACCGCAACTGCATTGGCGTTGGCTATGTCGCCCAGTTTCAGTACGGAACCACCATTGAAACCGAACCAGCCCATCCACAGGATAAAAGTACCCAGTGTCGCCAGCGGAAGATTGGAACCTGGTATCGGGTTTACGCTGCCATCGGCACGATATTTGCCTTTACGCGCGCCTAACAACAATACACCCGCCAGGGCAGCGGCCGCGCCGGCCATATGCACAATACCGGAACCGGCAAAATCAGAAAAGCCGAGATCACCCAATGTGTACAGACCGAAAACAGATGCGCTGCCCCAGGTCCAGGAACCTTCCATCGGATAGATAAAACCAGTCATTACAACTGCGAACAACAAAAAGACCCACAGCTTCATGCGCTCGGCAACCGCACCGGAAACGATGGACATGGCGGTCGCCACAAACACAACCTGAAAGAAGAAATCTGAACCGGCAGCATATACGGAATCACCGCCAAAACCATTTTCAGCCGAGGCCTTCAGTGCATCTTCCACCAGAGTTTCACCGCCGGCAATACCTGCCAGCAGATAACCACCGTCATACATAATGGCATAACCGCACACCATATACATGATACTGGCAACCGCAAACAAGGCTACGTTTTTGGTCAGGATTTCAGTGGTATTTTTGGAACGTACCAGCCCCGCTTCCAGCATGGCAAAGCCTGCCGCCATCCACATCACCAAAGCACCCATCACCAGAAAGTAAAAGGTGTCCATGGCATATTGCAATTCGAAAATTTGATTTTCCATATTTTAGTCCTCTAGCACACTAAAGTGCTTCAGTTCCGGTTTCGCCGGTACGGATTCGCACCACCTCATCCAGATTAGTGACAAAGATTTTGCCATCACCAATTTTGCCGGTTTTGGCCGCATTGATGATCGCCTCTATAGCCGTATCCACCTGATCGGCCACCACCGCGATTTCCACTTTGATTTTGGGCAGAAAATCCACCACATATTCAGCACCACGATATAGTTCCGTATGGCCTTTTTGACGACCAAAGCCCTTTACTTCAACCACGGTGATACCGGATACGCCCATTTCTGAAAGCGCTTCACGAACATCATCCAGTTTAAAAGGCTTGATGATTGCAGTAACCATCTTCATAAGTCTGTACTCCTGTCATATAGGCCAGCAGCCCGAAGGCTGACAGCCCATCATCTAATTAAAGAAAAGTGCTTTAGAATTCACGCGATACGGAAAATACAACGCGACTGTCAGCAATATCGTCCGGCTCGGCGTTTTTGTTCCAGGAACCGGTGTCGGTATAGGCCAGTTCAAAATCAAAGCCTTTGAATGAATAACCGGCATTGATTTTCCAGTCATCATATTCAAAATCGGCAGAAGAAGATTCATCCAGGCGTGTCCAGCCGTAATGAGCACCCAAAGTAAAATTGGCAGGCAATTCAACATCAACACCCAGGTCGTAGTACCAGCCTTTATCCAGATCAAAAAAGTCCGGGCTGTAGTTGATGGCAAAAGAAGGCGTGAACATACCAATGGTTGTACCCAGCGAAGTACCGAATTCAGTGGTATTGGTATTACTGTTATCAACACCCGGATATTGGTAACGCAGAGCCCATATATCCCAGGAAAGACCGGTCAGAACATCAAAGTCATGCGCATAACCGCCATAAAAATCAAATTCAGCTGTAGCGCCCGGGAAAAAATCACCGTCTACGTTAGAAGCCCAGATTCCGGCATACAAGCCAATATCATGGGAATAATCAAAGCCACCCTGAACCGCAGCATGCTCATCGGTCTGCGAAATACCACGGAAGACATAATCGGTGGTCAGCGTCAGATTGCCACTGAAGTGATGTGGTGAGCCATCTTCGGCCAGGGCCATCATCGGGCTACTGCCAACAACCGCAATCGCTGCGGCAAGAATTGTTTTTTTCATCTTTGTTTCTCCTGTTATAAAAAAAGGTTGTATGCTCTCGCGTCGTTCAAAGCATACAACGCGCCAAAATTTCATTTTATCTATGAATCAGTCTGTTACAAGAAGTCCTTTAGCGGCATCATCATAGAAGTTGCGTGCAAACAACAATGCCTGCGCCTCACATGAGTGCAAAAAAAATACGTCTGCACCAAACAGGGGCGTTCTTTGGCTGGCACTGGACATCAGCCGCCGAACCCGCTACGGTTCAGTCATGAAACAATTTGACCCGAAACAACTGGATGTTCTGGCACAGCATCTGGCTGACGCTATGCCGGCCAGCCTGGGTAACTTGTCTGATGATATGAAACAGGCGCTCCGACAGGCTCTCGCCAGTGGCCTCAATCGCCTTGACCTGGTTACCCGGGAAGAATTTGATGTGCAGGCAGCCGTATTGCGGCGCAGCCGTGAAAAACTGGATGCATTGCAAAAGCAGCTCGATGAAATGGAACATCAGGATAGCTGAAGGGCTTTATTATCGATAAGCGGAATCGTAGCCGCCCGGATTTCCCCTGAAAATCGCCGGATCAAGGTAAAACAAGGATGACGCAGACCCTGGCCACACTGCAGACACGCGCCCGTGATGGCATCAATGCTCCACCTGTGCAGGTGGAAGTACACCTGTCTGCCGGACTGCCCGCGTTTACTATTGTCGGCCTGCCGGAAACAGCCGTCAGGGAAAGCCGTGACCGGGTGCGCAGTGCCATCATCAACAGCGGCTTTGAATTCCCCATGCGCCGCATTACTGTCAATCTGGCTCCGGCTGATCTGCCCAAAGACGGAGGACGCTACGATCTTCCCATCGCGCTGGGCATTCTGGCTGCCGGTGCGCAAATCCGTAGCGAGCTTCTACCGGTAACCGAGTTTATTGGCGAACTGGCGTTGAGTGGCGAGCTCAGAAAAGTACAGGGTGTCCTGCCAGTTGCTTTGGCCTGCCAGCAGGCCGATCACA
This sequence comes from gamma proteobacterium symbiont of Bathyaustriella thionipta, assembly GCA_025656895.1. Lineage (GTDB taxonomy): Bacteria > Pseudomonadota > Gammaproteobacteria > Chromatiales > Chromatiaceae > JAHXHF01. Next base: position 1,194 of record JAHXHF010000154.1, on the reverse strand, counting down.
GGCTCATCCTGCCTTCCGGCAATGCCCGTGAAGCGGCACTGGTTGAAGACCTGCAAGTTCAACATGCCCAGCATCTATTACAGGTTTGCCAACATCTTAATGGTCTGCAAGCCCTGCCTGAGGCCAAGCCCGACAAACACTCTGAAAATATCAAACCTGCCGCCATCAATCTGAATCATGTCAAAGGTCAGCAACAGGCCAAACGCGCCTTGCAAATAGCCGCTGCAGGAGGACACAACCTGCTGATGATCGGGCCGCCCGGCACCGGTAAAACCCTGCTGGCACAATGCATGCCTTCCTTATTGCCGCGCATGAGCGCCAGGGAGGCCATGCAAACGGCTTCCATTCATTCCATCAGCCAGTGTGGCTTTCATGCCGAAAGCTGGCGACAACGGCCGTTTCGCTCACCTCACCATTCTTCTTCAGGCATCGCGCTGGTAGGGGGTGGTGGACATCCTCGCCCTGGTGAGGTTTCACTGGCACACAACGGTGTATTGTTTTTGGACGAATTACCAGAGTTTGAGCGCAAAGCACTGGAAGCACTGCGCGAACCGCTGGAAAACGGCCAGATTACCATTTCGCGTGCCGGCCATCAGGCCAGCTTTCCAGCCCGCTTCCAGTTACTGGCGGCCATGAACCCCTGCCCTTGCGGTTATGCCGGCGACACGCAAAGCAACCGTTGCCATTGCAGCCAGGAGCAGATTCATCGCTACCGTATGAGGATTTCCGGCCCCTTGCTGGATCGCATTGATCTGCACATTGATGTTCCCCGGGTTGATGCCGATGTATTACTGGAAAACAGCGAACAAGCTGCGAAGGCTGATAATAGTGCTCAACAGATAGCGGAAAGCCATGCGCGCCAGTTACAACGGCAAGAGAAAAATAATGCCAGTTTGAGTGCCGCTGAAATAGATCAATATTGCGCTCTCAATGATAGTGAACGCAATTTTATCAGGCAGGCCATGCGAAAACTGCAGCTGTCGGCACGGGCTTATCATCGCATTCTAAAGGTAGCACGCACGCTGGCTGACTTTGAAGCGGTTGAACAAATTCAGCACAAACATCTGGCGGAAGCCATTGGTTTTCGTTGCCTGGACAGACAGTTTAGTTAGTGTCCGGCAGAAAACTCGCTATTTTCGAGGGGCTATGACCCCGCCCGCCGTCGAATTCAGTCAATTGCCTGCATTTTTGGCC
>JAHXHF010000043.1 GCA_025656895.1 gamma proteobacterium symbiont of Bathyaustriella thionipta | reverse complement strand
GATACAGGCATTATAATCTTTAGTCCACTGAACAGTATATAGATTATTGTTTTTCTTAGGGTTTAATCGTTTTCGTTCAAACACTATATATATAATCCGCTCATGTCAATAAAATATTGGTTTTCTATACATGTGAGAGTTCATTGGTATAGCCTGTTTCATTGTTTTCCAATAGCAGCATGGCATCATGCCGGGCTCGTTGCCCATCCAGTAAGTCCTTCCACAACCACAGGATTTTGGGGCAAACCCGGAATGATAGGAGGATTTGCCAAAATTCATGTCCCCAGGGCGCTCGGTCAAGCTGTTCCCCCGTGGCCGCTGTGCTGCGAGTTATGAATCAACGTCACGTTGGTGGGTAGCCCGACCGGTTGGATCGGTCCCACAACTGCTTGAAACGGCTGTCCAGTTCTGACAGCTTCGCGTCTATCTTTTCCAGCTGGTACAGACCCATTGCCGGGGATACGCTGCCTCGTTCCAGTTGCTGTTTCAGTGCTTCGCGTTCGCTGAAGGTGGCGGCGATGGCGGTGCGCAGACGGTCCAGCTCCTGTTCATGCTTCATCATTATTCGGATCTCCTTCAGGTGTGCCCAGATGTGCATAGGGCGGCAGGGTTTGCAGACGGGGGTCGTCGCGCGGATAGCCGATAGTAAAGTGATACAGGCTTTGCAGGCGGGTGTCGGCCAGGCCCAGAGTCTGATGGACGCTGTCGTCGAAGAAACAGCCGATGCCGGTGCCGCGCAGGCCGGCCTTTTCTGCCTCGATATAGAGTACCTGGCCGAGCAGACCAGCCTCCCAGTGCAGGTGCCGCCAGCCGACTGCGCCGGATTCCTCCAGCGTCTGCTCGAATTCCGCCAGCATGGCCAGGCTGAAACTGCCTGCCGAGGCGATTTCCTGGTGACAAGAAAGTGTACGCGCAATCTTGCGCATGTCGCCTTCCGCCAACCGGTACAGGGGCAGGGATTCAGGGCAGGTGGTAGGGCGTTGCCAGTCAAAGTCATTGTCCATGGCCGCCTGCATCAGATGGCGGGCACGGCCATGGCGGGGCAGGGCATAGAGGCCTGGCGGCAGACCTTCGACCCGGTGTACGAACAACACCGGGTGCAGGCGCGGTGCCCAGGGCAGGAGATCCCAGGGGACTGGATTCGCCTGCGGTAACAGGGCGGCCAGTATGCTGTAGAAGTCTTTCAACGGGAGGGTGCTTTGCTTTCCAATAAAGGATTGCGCACTGCGGCGCTGGCGGATCAGTCGCTCAAGATCCTCAGAGGCTTTTAGCGGATGGGGTTTAATCGACTCTTGAAAAATATCTGACCGCTGATCGGATTCGATGGCAGCCAGCGCCTGGTCAACCACCGGCCAGTGGAGGTAGGGATCGCCACCCAGGGCGTTGGCCTGGCCTTGCCAGTCACATCCCCAGGGTAAGCTGTCTAATGGTGCAGGTTGATCGGGAAAAACTTGCAGCAATAAATCGGCTTGTTCGGTTTCGGCATCTGTGAAATCCACGCTACGGTCCAATCCCAGCAGCCTGGCGATGTCGGTATCACTGACGGGTTCGATACACAGTCCCCAGCCATTGACCGCGGCGGCATAACGCAATGCCCCCAGGGCATGACCCACATCCAGCTGAACATAGCGCAGGGCGCGTTCGCCATATTTCCAGGCCTCACGCCAGATGATGCTGGACAGGCTGATCAGGCACAGCGGCTCACCTTCGACCGAGAGTGTTGCCCGCCGTTCCAGCGCATGTTCGCGCGGCGCATAGTGATAGATACCATCCTCCAGCCCGGCCATGCCGCAGCAGACCAGATAGGTCTCGGTGGGATGCAGGTTGCCACTGGACGGATTACAGCGCAGCGCCCAGCGATCCGGGCCAAACTGCTTCCAGGCCGATAGCCCCATGGACAGTTCCAGCAGGCGGGCGAGTTCGTTCAGGTTCCAGGAGCTGTTTTTTTCACGGTGCTCACTACTTAATGGCAGCCTGACCAGCTCTGCCCCGGCAAAGCGACGGAAGGGATCCGGCTGGTTGTCCCAGTCGAGGTACTCCGGGCCGCGGGCGTAGGCGCCCAGCCGATGGCGGGTGCGTTGGTGGTAGGCACGAATCGTAGCCGTAGTCATAGGGCGAAGTGCATTTGCAGATGTTCGGCCAGGCGTTCCAACGTGAGGTTCTCCAGCACACCATAGGCAGCTTGCAGAGCGGCATCATTATTGGGATAGCCGAGCTGCAGTCCATAACGATCTTGCAACTGGCCATAGGTGAACAGGTAGGCATTCAGAGCAGGGTATTGACGATGAGACAGCCACAGCGCCTGTGTATTATTCTGGTCTAATTGATCAATCACCAGTTCGTCCAGACTGCCCATTGATTGCAAAGCGATCAGGGCGGCACGTAGTGGTGCAACCTTGTTCAGTTTCCATGGATTCATCATTGCGCGCCATTTTCTCGTTCCCACGCTCCCGCGTGGGAATGCATATCACACTCACTATGGCAGACAAACCTCCAGCAAGCCAAATGCGGTTGTCTGGGGTCGGTGATTGTGTAGCGGCTTTCGTGTCATTCGTTAGTACCGTGTGCATTCCCACGCAGGAGCGTGGGAACGAGTGGTATTGGCATGGCGGCGCTCAGCTCCTCCGCCCAGCAACCGGTAGGTGGTCCCAGGTTCACATCTTTATCTTCAAAGCGAACCAGGAAGACGCTGCGTTGCGGGGCTTCTTCGAGATGACCGATTTGAACCAGCAAACCCCGGGTGCCGGGTTCGGCGAGCAAGACGCCCTCTGGCAGTGCCGGGATACTGCCATCATTATAAATATGTGCCGTGGCATAGACGGTGTCGCCGGGTTCAAGTTGTTCAAGTTTCATAAGCGTTCCTTTTGTTGTGAATGTTACCAGGGGTGAATGCTCGTTTTGTCGCAAAGACGACATTCTTTTCCCTGTTCCTTTGTGCAAGTTATTGAAAATTAGATAAAAAATAATTTGATCTATAACTGGCACATGACTTGCAATTTGTCAGTTAAACATCTCGCAATTTACTTGCCAGGGAGAACACAAACATGTTGATACTGACTGAAAGCGCACAAAAAGCCGTCACACGATTTATAGACGGGGCCGAAGAACCTGCAAATGGACTGAGGGTTGCCGTGTCCGGTGGTGGCTGCTCGGGGATGCAGTATGCAATGGCTTTGGAGGCTGCCGCCAAAGATGATGACACAGTGCTTAAATTCGGCAACCTCAGGATTTTTGTCGATCCTGCCAGTGCGCCCCTGCTGAAAGATGTCACCATCGATTTCGTCGATAGTATTGAGGGTAGTGGTTTCAAGTTCAACAATCCTAATGCCACCGCCAGTTGCGGCTGTGGCAATTCATTCAGCTGCTAAGTCGGAGAACATCATTATGTGGGATTATTCAGAAACGGTTAAAGAACATTTTTACAACCCGCGCAATGCTGGCGCCGTGGAAGAGGCCAATGCGACCGGTGATGTCGGCTCGCTAAGCTGTGGTGATGCGTTGCGTCTGACTTTGAAAGTCAATCCGGATACCGAAATCATTGAAGATGCCGGTTTTCAGACCTTCGGTTGTGGTTCCGCTATTGCCTCTTCCTCGGCACTGACCGAGATCATCAAGGGCTTGACCCTGGACGATGCGCTGAAGGTTTCCAACCAGGATATCGCCGATTACCTCGAAGGCTTGCCGCCGGAAAAGATGCATTGTTCAGTGATGGGGCGTGAAGCCCTGCAGGCGGCGGTGGCCAACTACCACGGAGAGGAGTGGAGCGACGACCACGAGGAAGGCGCCCTGATTTGCAAGTGCTTTGCCGTGGACGCCGTGCTTATCGAGGATACCGTCCGCGCCAACAACCTGAAGACGGTAGAGGACGTGGCCCATTATACCAAGGCAGGCGGTGGTTGCGCCTCCTGCCACGAAGGCATTGAGGAGATCCTTGCCAAGGTGCTGGCAGAGAAGGGCGAGAGCTTTGACCCCAACGCCGCACCTATGCCGGAAATCGAAACCACGCCAGAGACCCTGGCTGCCGGCGCCACTGGCATGACCAATCTGCAGCGTATTCGTCGTATCGAGACGGTGATCGATTCCATTCGTCCGCAACTGCAAATGGACAAGGGCGATGCCGAGCTGGTTGACGTCATCGGTGACAGTGTTTATCTGAAGATGACCGGCGCCTGCAGCGGCTGCCAGATGGCGGCCATGACCCTGGGTGGTATCCAGCAGCGTATTACCGAAGAGCTGGGTCAGTTCATCAAGGTACTACCGGACACGGAACTGCCAAAAGCACAGACGGAGGGCTAAACCATGAAAGGCATTTACCTCGACAATAATGCGACCACCATGGTTGACCCGGATGTAGTGGAAACCATGCTGCCCTATTTTACCGAGCAGTTCGGTAACCCTTCCTCCATGCACGCCTTCGGTAACAAGGTGGGACGGGCGCTGAAGCAGGCGCGCCAGCAGGTACAGAACCTGCTCGGCGCCGCGCACGACTCGGAGATCATTTTCACCTCCTGCGGCACCGAGTCTGACTCCACCGCCATACTTTCCGCCCTGCGCGCCCAACCCGAGCGCAACGAGATTATTACCACCGTGGTGGAACATCCCGCAGTGCTCAGCCTGAGCAAGAACCTGGAGAAGGAGGGCTACAAGGTTCACTATTTGAAGGTAGACAACAAGGGCCGACTGGATCTGGATGAATACAAGCGCCTGCTCAGCGAGCGCGTCGCGGTGGTTTCCGTGATGTGGGCCAACAACGAAACCGGCACCCTGTTTCCGGTGCTGGAGATGGCCGAGCTGGCCAGTGCCGCCGGGGTCATGTTCCATACCGATGCAGTGCAGGCGGTGGGCAAGGTGCCCATGAACCTGCAGGATACAAAAATCGACATGCTGTCCATCTCTGGCCACAAGTTACATGCACCGAAGGGCATTGGAGTGCTCTACCTGCGCCGCGGCGTACGTTATCGTCCGCTGTTACGAGGTGGCCATCAGGAGCGCGGGCGCCGTGCGGGTACAGAGAATGTAGCTTCCATCATCGCCCTGGGCAAGGCCTGCGAGCTGGCTCGGGAACACATGGAGTTCGAAAACACCACCGTGGCTGACATGCGTGATCGCCTGGAGCAGGGTATCCTGGCCGCTGTGCCTCATTCCTTCGTCACCGGTGATCCTGACAACCGCCTGCCGAACACGGCCAATATCGCCTTCGAATACATCGAGGGCGAAGCCATCCTGATGCTGCTTAACAAGCAGGGCATCGCCGCTTCCAGTGGTTCGGCCTGCACCTCGGGATCGCTGGAGCCTTCGCATGTGATGCGTGCCATGGACATTCCGTACACCGCCGCCCACGGCTCCGTGCGTTTTTCTCTCTCTCGCTACAACAGCATGGAGGAGATCGAGAAGGTTATCGAAGCGGTGCCGCCCATTATGGCTCAATTGCGCAAGCTCTCGCCCTATTGGGACGAGAATGACCCGGTTGAAGACCCTGAAAAGGCCTTTGCGCCTGCCTATGCCTGAACTAAACCCATGAATACTGAAGTTCAAAAGGTCACTATAAATGATACCACGCTGCGTGACGGTGAGCAGTCGGCTGGAGTAGCCTTTTCACTGGATGAGAAATGTGAGATCGCCCGACGGCTTGATAACTTGGGGATTCCTGAGATAGAGGTGGGAATTCCTGCAATGGGTGCGGAAGAATCTGAAAGCATCCGGGCAGTAGCCGACACTGTACAGAATTCGCAGTTAATGGTCTGGTGCCGCATGCATAGTGATGATATCGCCTTGTGTCGTGATCTACCGGTTCAACGCGTTGATCTTTCGATTCCTGTTTCTGATCAGCAGATCCGGCACAAGCTGGGCAAGTCCCGTGACTGGGTTCTGAAACAGATCAAACCTTGTGTATCCGAGGCGTTAGATCTGGGGTTTGAGGTCTGTGTTGGCGGTGAAGACAGCTCACGCGCCGATAAAGAATTTCTCTGGCAGTTTATCGAGCAGGTTGAAGCAGCCGGAGCCAGTCGATTCCGTTTTGCCGATACTGTTGGCATTATGGAACCCTTCATGGTGTTTGAAACCTTCCGCAACCTGCGTGGAATCAGCGGTCTCGAACTGGAAATGCACGCTCATGATGATCTTGGTCTGGCGACTGCGAATACCCTGGCGGCCATTCGTGGCGGTGCCAGCCATGCCAATACCACGGTGCATGGTCTGGGTGAGCGCGCCGGTAATGCGCCCCTCGAAGAAGTGATTATGGGACTGCGCCATTTTTATGGACAAGGTCACGATGTGGAGATGACACGCTTTGTTGAGCTTTCTCATCTGGTCGAGCGTGCCTCCGGCCGGCCGGTTGCCTGGCAGAAAAGTCTGGTAGGCGAAGGCGTCTTCACCCATGAGTCTGGTATACATATCGATGGCATGATCAAGGACCGACGAAACTATCAGGGTATCGAGCCACAACAGATTGGCCGGGATCACCGCTTCGTACTGGGCAAACATTCAGGCACTCACGCTGTGGTTCAGGCCTATGCAGACCTGGGGATTCATCTCAGCCGAGAACAGGCAGAGCAACTCCTTACAAGTGTTCGACGTTTTAGCATGCGTTATAAAAAGGCGCCACGAAATGCCGAACTGCGTAGTTTTTATCTCGAGATTAATGTGAGGGATGATCGATGGATGCATGCGTGAACGAGCAATCCACAATGGATGCCACAATATTGAAACCGAAGGGCTTACGTTACCTGATTCGTGGTGATATCGATTGTGTCTTTCAGCGTGACCCGGCAGCGCGCACACGCTGGGAAGTGATAACAACGTATCCGGGCGTGCATGCGATTTTGCTCTATCGGATCTCTAATGCCTTATGGCGCCGCAACTGGCGCTATTTTCCACGACTGCTTTCCTATATCGCCCGCATCTGGACCAGTATCGATATTCACCCCGGAGCCACTATTGGTCAGCGTTTCTTTATCGACCATGGCGCTGGCGTGGTCATTGGTGAAACCGCCGAGGTTGGAGATGATGTGACCCTCTATCACGGTGTTACCCTGGGCGGTGTGTCCTGGAACAAGGGTAAACGGCACCCTACGCTGGGCGATGGCGTGGTGGTGGGTGCCGGGGCCAAGATTCTGGGTCCCATTGAAATCGGCAAGGGTGCCAGGGTGGGTGCTAACTCGGTGGTGATTA
>JAHXHF010000349.1 GCA_025656895.1 gamma proteobacterium symbiont of Bathyaustriella thionipta | reverse complement strand
TAAGTTATTTCTATCGGTAGCATGAGCATGCTTATGAATGGTTTTTGCCAAACAAGATTCTTAAAAAAACAGTGAAACTTCAGTAACTATATTATAGTGGTTAAAAATCTACAGAATAATATAAATTCACTAGATTTTGGTAAAATAGTTTATGAAAACAACAAATATATTTTAGTGAAAGCTCAATAAAACAGCGACCGAATACGATGAATCATTTATATATAGCCGGCACAATTATCTTTACCGTATATGGACAGCTTATTCTAAAGTGGAGAATAGGTTTTTATGATGCCCTTCCATCAGCCCCCTTAGAGAAGGTTTTCTTTTTATTTAAACTACTGCTCGACCCGTATATAATCAGCGGGTTTATCGCCGCTTTTATTGCATCTTTATGCTGGATGGCGGCTATGACAAAATTCGAGATCAGTTACGCCTACCCCTTCATGAGCCTAAATTTTGTATTCGTGCTTTTTCTTAGTACGCTCTTGCTTAATGAGTCATTAAGTTTAGCAAGAATTGCCGGCATATCATTAATCATTATTGGAACCATTATTGCTGCGAGAACCTAATCAACCTTAACCTTAAATATAGAGAATATTATGTTTTTCCATCTAAATTTACTTGCAATCCAATTAGCAAACCCAATTGCACTGCATAATTTAACTTCCTGAATTCAGGTTATTTCAGATGAAAAATATCTGACAATGAATCATGAATAAATTAGAAATATTTACACAAGATTAATTTTAATCAGATCAGGAAGTCGTTTCGTTATATCCATCATAACACTCATTGATGGATACTTAAGTAAAACTATACCAACCTTTTGTGTCATAAAATCAATAATATTATATCCAGGTTGCCACCAAAAGAGTTCATCTACTATATACTTCCTAACTATAGGATCTATACTCACATCTTTAACCAGACCTTTTCTATTACTCATTACACAGTGCCGCCCATAGTAACCGGCTTGATTGACTCTTGGAAAATTTTCGCAGTTCATGCCAGACTCAGAGCGAATAATCCATTCAGACCAGTCTATATCCGTGGCGTAGTTGACTGGGTACGGATAGAGGTCTCCTGAGCATCTTCGTGTAATATCGATTATTGTAGCTCTTGTTCCGTTGGCCAAGTACTGAACATGAAAAACACCATCTACCAAGCCAAGTTTCTTTGAAATAGTCTCGATTGACCTCACCAAGGAACTTGAATATTTATCGATATGAATCGCAGGTGCAGCAGATGAGGATACATAGTATGGATTTTGAAACGAGAACTCATTATCACTAAAGTAAAAAACAACCTTATGATTAACAACAAAAGAGCTTAAACTATGCTGAGTCCCATTAAAGAATTCCTCAATCACTATTCTATTTTCAAATGAAAGATCAAATGCAATTTGTACGCTTTTATTGAATTCACTCCTATTATTTACCTTGGAAACCCCCTTCCCGCCAGTTAAATCTACCGGTTTAACGATCAAGGGGTAGTTAAATTCATCAATAGAATTTATAGCTTGACTCGCACTGTCAAAACTTCTAGCGTGCGGGGTTGGAATATCATTTTCTTTAGAAAATTTCTTAAATGAATCTTTATGGTGCAACAATAGTGTTGTTTCAAAGGTATCATGCCCTGATAGCCCCAAAACGCCAGATACATACGATGCCGTAATTGCCCCAAAATCATTTGCACATGAACATACGGAATCAATTGATAATTTTTTAGAAATCTCCAGTACTTCATCTTTGTCGGAATAATCAACAGGGTGATATTCATCAGAGTATTTATGACCTATAAGGCCAGGGGCATCTCCAATAGTAATAACATGGAATCCTAATTTTTTCCCGGCTTTAATAAGAGGAATTTCAGAATGACTTCCATTTAGAATAAGAAGTTTCTTAGTCATTATAGGCTCTATTGAGTTCAGAATACCTTACCAATGTGCTTTTAATATAACTATAATCATGAAATGCATACATGGATTTATCTTTTCCTATTCCTGATTGCTTTATACCCCCAAAAGGAACTTTATTATCGTCTTCGCCATAACTATTAACGTGAACCATCCCTGCCTCAAGTTTTTGCGATATCCAATAGGCTTCATCCAAATCGTTTGTCCATATTGATGCAGCCAAACCGTATTTAGTATCATTTGCAGTAGACAGGGCTTCGCCAATTGTTTCAAATCCCGTCACCAAAAGCACTGGGCCAAATATTTCGTTTTGCGCAATATCTGATCGAATATCATCATCTACAAAGATAATAGGCTGTACGTAGATGCTGTTTTCATTCATATTTACTGCGTCTTTAGAGCGATAATATCTCATACCCGACTCTATGCCCTGGTTAATATATTTCTGTATCTTTTGTTTTTGAATATAACTAATTACACATCCAACTTCCGAATCCAAACTAAACGGGTCTGATGGTACATATTTATTCATTTCTTTTACTAGAAAACCAAGAAATACTTCTTTAATTGTATTATCAACGATAGCTCTTGATGGCGCAGAACAAATTTGACCTTGATTATAAAAAATATTCTTCGCTAATACTTCAGCCGCATATTGTATGTTCCTATAATTTCTGGTGACGATAAAAGGACTTTTCCCGCCACATTCCAAACCAACTTTTTTCATGTTTGACTGGCCTGAGTATTGAAGTATTTTTTTTCCAACTTCTGACGAACCTGTAAAAAATACACCAGCCACGTCATTATGCAGTGCTAATAGTTTCCCGGCACTCTCGCCATATCCGGTTATCACATTCAACACCCCATCAGGCACACCTGCCTCTTTCGCCAAACGAGCAACTAGCAATATAGAAAACGAAGATTGCTCGGCTGGCTTCACAATAACAGAGTTCCCCATTAACAGCGCAGGTGCGATTTTCCATATGGAGACGACCAGTGGGTCGTTCCACGGAGTGATTAAAGCAACCACTCCAAGTGCTTCTTTAGTTATTAAAACAGATTGCCCATGTTGATTCGGCGTGCAATGATTATAATATTTGTCAATACTTTCAGAAAAATACCTCAGCGCATTAATTGCTTTTGGAATTGAGTCATAATAGTAGTTTTTGAATGCTCTTCCAGTTTCAATGGTATCTAGTAGTGCAAGTTCCTCTCTATGACATTCCATTAAACTTGCGAGATTCAATAGTATTTGTTTTTTTTCTTCTAGGCTTTTATCCAGCCAAACTCGTGATTTAAAACACTCCTTTGCTATTTCGACAGCGTAATTTACTTCACTGACTGAACACGCGCACACACCCGATAAGTCGCGACCATCTATAGGGCTTTTTTTTTGTATTACCCCGTCTCCTTCTGAATCTATGTACCTCCCATTGATAAATGCTCGCTTTTCAATTTGTAATTTATTTATTTTTTCCCTTATATTCATATAGATTCCCAATTATCTATGTGCTCAAAAAATAATACTAGATAAACCGATCGAACTCACTTATTGTTACAATCTTTTCATCATTCTCTATCATCTTAACCATATAGAAAATTTCCAAATTAGACTCATGCCGGAGACAGTGGAAAGTACAATCTTCACTAGGGTTAAGCCGGCTCATGGTTTTTTTTCTTTGCTCTCCCCGCCACATATCTAAAAATCCGACACCATTTAAATCACCAATCTTCATATGATCTTTGCCTCTCCAATAAGGACATACGAAAGCCCCAGATGGACAAACTAATGTTCTTAATTCTGCGGATGGACAGGTAGTATATTCTTTTTCTTGAGTAGCTTGTTTCCCAGCAAGTGAATAATCAAGATTAATAGCCTTTAGTATTTCAAAATCATCTGTCACCAGATCATCCAGATGAGAAATTTCATTTTTAGCCTTCTCCATAAATTCTTTGTTATGGATCATTAATGCATGATCAACTCCTTCTCGAAATTGATAGCTTGGTTTGACTTCAAAATAATCACAGCCTATATCACGAGCCAACTCTGCAGCCTGGTATATCTCATGAATATTAGATACAACGCCATCTCCATCGGCAGAAGTCTGAATTAAGTATGAATAACCCAGCTTACCTTTTTTTATTTCTGCTAGCTGCCTCATATTTTCAACAATATGATTGAACTTTGATTTCCCCCCCTTCGATGGCCTTAATTTTCCAAACATCTCTGTTGTAGCTGCATCCATTGAAATTCTTGTCCAACTAGAATACTCAGCTATGATTTCTTTATATTTACCAATAAATGTACCATTAGTTGTAATTCCAATATGGATATTACGTTCACCCAAATACTTCATGAAATCACCAATGGCAGGATGCGCTAAAGGCTCACCTCCACCAATCAGTATAACCCCTTTCACCCCACCCAAATAAAATTCATTGCCAATTTCCATTAGACGCTTATTTGTAAAGCGATTTTTTGTCTTCATTATATCTTCACTGATACAACCTGGGCATGCCAGATCACATGCCTCTGTTGTGTCAAGCTCAACAATTAAAGGGTTTGACGTCCCATTTTCCCACTTAGTATTAGAAATTTTATCTACTACAAAGGATTGGTGTAGCTTCTTCACTAGGTTCATTTTTTTTGGCACAATATCTCCTCGTTGCATGTATTTTTAAATGTAACTTCATCTATTATGTATAATGGTCTCTCTTTAACTTCATTATAAATTTTACCCACGTACAGACCCACCACTCCAACAACACTAATTACCATTCCTGATAAAAAAAACAATGAGACCATAACACTCGTCCAGCCTTCTACTGGTTCATCCAGAAAAAAGTACCTTAAGATTAACCATACCGTATAAAACAATGCCGCTAATGAACATACAAAACCCATTTTAACCGCTAGTAAAAGCGGTTTATTTGAATGGGACAGTATATGATTTAACGCCATATTCAATCGCTTTCTAAAACTATAGGAAGACCTGCCGATTTTTCTCTCCGCATGCTCTACCGATATTTTTGTTTTTTTGAACCCGGTAAGCGAGGCCAACAAACCAAATGAACGGTCTTTTTCTTTAAATTTCTTTATACCACTAACAACTTTTCTTGAATATATACCAAAATTTGCCACTCGATTATCAAGTTCCGTGTCTGATAAATAATTAAAAAGAATATAAAACAACCTAGATGACAATTTTATAAAATAATGATCTTTTCTAACTTCCCTAACTGCAACAACCTGCTCATATCCTTCCTGTGCTTTTTCATATAACTTCAATATTTCCTCAGGCTGATCTTGCAGGTCACAATCCATGACAACCAACCAACGAGCATTCACATTATCAATGCCTGCAGAGATTGCACAATGTTGACCGTAATTTTTAGATAAATTAATGCCTTTTACTCTCTTGTCTTTTCTAGCAAGCTCGCATATTACTTCCCACGAACAATCTGGGCTGGCATCATTAATTAATATTATTTCAAATTTATTTGTTATTTGTTGCACCGTCTTCTTTAAGCGCTGGCAGAGCTCTACTAAACTTTCCTCACATCCATACACTGGAACAACAATAGATATATGACTCTCAACCACCATACTTTCCTTTATAAAATGATTAATTCCACAAACTACAGGCACACGAGTTTATTTCGAAAGTATGACTATATATCTTAATACTCGAGCTTTAGTACTATTACAACTGATCAATAAAAAAGCAAAGCTCACACCATGAACTTGATATACAACAAACACGAATTACACTAGGTTCGAGGTATTAATTTTAGTATTTTACACCTTGCGCAACATGCAAATATTTTTTTCGCTCTCTTCCTACCTCTGTATTCCACTTGCTAGGTGCTTAATATATTTTGCACACCATCAAACTTGTATTTTTTTCTTGCCCTAGCTGACTTAAGATGCGACATGAGCCGTCACCGGTTTATTTTCTCTTACATGCCTCAAACAACTTCTCTACTGTAAAATGTTGTTGCCACCCATCCATATCAACCCAAAGCGGCAAACGAATAAGTTTTTCAGATAGCTTTCGAGTAGCTGACAGAGATCCATGCGCCCTTCCATAATCACGCCCACCCGGTGACGAATGCAATGGAACATAATGAAAAACCGAAGATATATGATGCTTGTTCAAATAACCCAGCACTTCTGTTCTGTTTGTTTTCTGACTTAAAATCACATAGTACATATGCGCATTATGTTCACAGCCCTCTGGCACAACAGGCCGGCGCAAAAAGCCCCTTTTTTCAAGAGGAGCTAGTAATTCATGATACCTGCCCCAACTTTCCATACGGTTTTGGGTGATTTTGTCAGCTTCCTCTAACTGCGCCCACAGAAATGCCGCGGTTAATTCACCCGGCAAGAATGATGAGCCAACTTCCTGCCAGGTGTACTTATCTACCTCACCACGAAAAAACTGACTACGGTCAGTGCCCTTTTCACGAATAATTTCGGCTCTTTCAGATAATTCTTCATCATTTACCAGTAGAGCGCCGCCTTCTCCGCATATTACATTTTTGGTTTCATGGAAACTGTAGGCTCCCAGATGACCAATACTGCCAAGCGCACGGCCTTTGTAGGTAGACATAACGCCCTGCGCCGCATCTTCAACCACTTTTAACCCGTATTGTGTGGCAATTTCCATTATACGATCCATTTCACAGGCGACACCCGCGTAATGTACCGGCACAATTGCCCGGGTGCGAGGCGTTATCGCTGCTTCTATCAGATTTTCATCAAGATTCAGTGTATCTTCCCGGATATCAACAAACACCGGAACCCCGCCCCTTAGTACAAATGCATTAGCGGTAGAAACGAAGGTGTAGGATGGCATAATAATTTCATCGCCCGGTTGAATATTCAGCAACAAGGCCGCCATCTCAAGAGCCCCGGTACAGGAATGTGTTAGTAATGCCTTATCAGCACCTGTGCGTTTTTCCAGCCATTCATGACAGCGCATTGTGAATGGGCCGTCTCCTGCCAGGCGACCCTGAAAGTGCGCCTGAGCAATATAGTACAGCTCTTTTCCTGTCATATAGGGTTTATTAAACGGGATATGCTGTTTTTTCATAATAGATTTTCAGATCGACCACAATGGAATCTTTGATTGCAAGAGACCGGTGTATTTACAAAGCATAATGCATGCCAGATATTAATATAATATTCTCTTTCCATAAGGTTACCTGATTACCCCCATGGCTCAGCCATGCTCAACAACCGCTGAGGCATTGGAGGTGTACGTAGTGCAACATAAGCAAGCCTTGGGATCA
>JAHXHF010000263.1 GCA_025656895.1 gamma proteobacterium symbiont of Bathyaustriella thionipta | reverse complement strand
TTATAAGTTATTTCTATCGGTAGCATGAGCATGCTTATGAATGGTTTTTGCCAAACAAGATTCTTAAAAAAACAGTGAAACTTCAGTTTACTAAGTGCATGACTGATTAAAATTTCGCCTGTTTTTTCCACAAAACCCACAAAAAATGATATGCCCCCTGTATCAAAAGACACTATTCAGCACGATCATTCATGGCACATACCCTGGCTTCCGCCGAGGCGTTTCACCCATCCCTGCAATGTCATTCAAATGTCTTCGGCCAATGCCGGGCACTATGATAAATTCGCAGAATCTCAACACGATCCGGCTGTATCTGATAGGGCAGAATGCAGGATGTCTCTGCGATAACCCACTCACGAGTCCCCGGCACCCTGCCAGGGCGACCGATGTAAGGGGTATCGATCAGCATCGTGGCGGCGTCTTCGATCCGCTCGTGCAGATTCCTGGCTGCGTATGGGTTCTTGTCAGCGAGATAGATCACTATTTCCCGTAAATCAACGCGAGCCTCTGGCGACCAGATCAGTTTCACCGGTCTTTCTCATGCAAAGAGATCTTCTCATGAATCAATTCTGAGATCTCAGCCATGACCTCTTCGTGGGGAATGCCCTTGCCTTCAGCCAGCGATACCTGGGCTGCCTGAATACCTTCGATATACCAGGCCTGCTGATTAATATACTGTTTGAGTGCGTCTTCAATGACCCAGTTGCGGGAACGATCCATGGCTTTAGCGATGGAACTGATGCTTTCAACGGTGTTGCTTTCGGTGCGAATGGTGATGGTCTGGTTGCCCATATTAATACTCACTATGATATCAAATGCAATCATTCTGATTATAGCAAGAATTCAGACACTCTACTGCTTCTGCTCTAGTATCTGGGTAGCCCTCCTGAAGAAAAATCGTTGTCTGTCCCCTATTAATAAGTCGCTTATGCTACTCTTTCAGAATCATTACACCCTGGCCAGTAAGCAGGCAGCATTCCGACACTGCCATTGACGGCGACAACCCAGTCCACAGGAGCATCAGCATGGGAAAGAAAAACAAAAAACACAACAGGAAAAAGGCAGAAAAGTCTGGCGGTAAGCTCTCGAACAAGGAATATGAAGACGAACTGAAGTACCTGCAGGGTGAAATGGTCAAACTGCAATATTGGGTCAAGGCCAGGGGGCTGCGCGCCATTGTGCTGTTCGAGGGACGCGATGCGGCCGGCAAGGGCGGTGCCATCAAGCGCATCACCGAGCGCGTCAGCCCGCGCGTGTTCCGTGTTGTCGCGCTACCGGCACCCAGTGAGCGCCAAAAATCTCAAATATACCTGCAGCGCTATATGGAGCATTTCCCGAGCGCCGGCGAAGTAGTGATCTTCGACCGTAGCTGGTACAACCGTGCCGGTGTCGAGCGTGTGATGGGTTTTTGCAGCGATGCAGAATACGAAGATTTCCTGCGCGATATTCCGGAGTTTGAGCATTACCTGATTGAACGCGGCATCATTCTGATCAAATACTGGTTCGAAGTCAGTATGGAGGAACAGGCACGGCGCTTCGAGCAACGTATTGAAGACCCGCGTAAAGTGTGGAAGCTGAGTCCGATGGACGTCGAATCCTACAAACGCTGGTATGAGTACTCCCGTGCCCGGGACGCCATGCTCGAGGCCTCCGATACCAAACACAGCCCGTGGCACCTTGTGCGCTCTGATAACAAGAAACGCGCACGGCTCAACTGTATGTCACACCTGCTCAGCCAGATTTCCTACAAGGACGTGCTGCCCGACAAGGTAAAGCTCGGTATACGCAATATGAAAGGCAAATATGATGACGCACCTCTAAAGGCACACCGCTTCATTCCTGACCGCTATTGAGGCGTTCAGTGGCGGCTCGGCGGGAACTCTGCCGCGCGTGAGAAAATAATGCTAACAAGACTGCTGCGATTTACCGAATCCCTGCCGGGATGGCGGGTTCTGCGCGATTACCGGCGCATCGACCTGGGAGCGGATCTGCTGGCCGGGCTGGTCATTTGCCTGGTACTGATCCCTTCGGTGCTGGCCTACGCGGAACTGGCCGGCTCTTCGCCGGTTGGCGGGATGTGGGCTGCACTGGCCGCAACACTGGGTTATTTCCTGTTCGCCAGTTCACGCCATGTCAACGTCGGGCCGGATGGCAGTGTCGCACTACTGGCCGGTATCATTATCGTCCCGCTGACTGGCGGCGATCCAATGCAGGGCATGATTGCCGGAGCCTGGCTGGCGCTGTTCACCGGCATCATTCTGATCAGCGCGGCATTGCTTAAACTGGGCGTCATTGCCAGTTTTTTGTCCAAACCGGTGCTGCTGGGCTATCTCAATGGTGCGGCGGTGGTCATTGTAATCAGTCAATGGGGCAAACTGTTCGGCATTGAACTGGAACAGGAAAATCTATTCATGCGCCTGCTGGAGTGGTGGCAAAAGCTGGCAACGACCAACCTGACCACGCTTGCTGTCGCGCTGGTATTTCTGGCCCTGCTACTGCTCTCCCGAATAACCATCAAGAAACTGCCGCCCTTGGTGCCGGTCTTCTTTATCGCGTTGCTGGCCGGCGCCTTCATCGACTTCGAGGCCATGGGGCTGGATGTTATCGGCGAGATTCGTGCCCAGACACCGCATGCGGTGGGCTTCACCCTGACATTGAACAATGTTGCCGAACTGGCGATCGGGGCGCTGGGGCTGTCGATGCTGATTTTTCCCGAAGGTGTATTGCTGGGTCGGGCCATGGCAGAAAAGCATGACTACAACATCGATGCCGACCGCGAACTACTGGCGCTTGGCTCGGCCAATATCCTGTCCGGACTATTGCAGGGCTTTAGTGTCGGCAGCAGTCAGACCCGCACACTGGTCAACGGTGCCAGTGGTGGCCGCACACAGGTAGCCAACCTCGCCTCTGCCGCTTTCCTGGTACTGTTCGTGGTGCTGGCGGCGGACTGGCTGGCTCGTCTGCCGCAGGTTGCTATTGGTGCCATTCTGGTTTTCACCGGCTTCAGCCTTATCGACATTGCTGATGTGCGCCATATGTTCCGGGTACACCGCGCCACTGCACTGATTGCACTCAGTACCACGCTGGCGGTGATATTCATCGGCGTGTTACCCGGCATCCTGCTTGGTACCACGTTGTCGGTCGGCAAGCTGCTTGCCGGTCTGGCCCGGCCACAGGACGCACTACTGGGCCGCGTAGAAGGCTCAGACCGCATGCATGATGTGGGCGACGACGAGCAGGCGCAGGGCTACCCCGGGGTGGTCGCCTACCGTTTCTACGGCCCGCTGATCTTCGCCAACGTCGGCTACTTTATCGAACGCCTGCAGGGATTTATCGACAAGCAGACACAAGCGGTAGGGCTGGTCATCATTGATGCCAGCGCCATCACCAGCATTGACTATAGCGCTTCGGAGAAGCTGCGGGATTTCATTGAAAAGACTGAGGCCCGTGGTATCGAGGTTGACGTGGCGGCTGCCTACCTGCCGCTGCGTGAAATCGGTAATTCCCTGCAGATCAGCTTCATTGCAGATGAATTTATTTTTCCAGATGTAGCAGCAGCGGTGGAGGCATTTCTGAGTCGTGAAGAGCGGCTATCAGAATAATATCAATCCTATGAGTTATCGGCATCGGGCAGTGACCGATTAAGCAGGAACGCCCCCCAGATACCCGCAGCCAATGAGGCCAGGATGATGCCAATCTTGGCCTCGCTGATCAGTTCCGGATCACTGAATGCCAGCTCGCCAATAAAGATTGACATGGTAAATCCAATACCCGCCAGGGAACTGGCTGCCCATAGCTGCGACCAGCTCACGCCCGCCGGCAGGGCGGCGGCCCCTGATTTCACCGCAATCCAGCTCGCCAGTAAAATGCCAATCTGCTTACCGAAAAACAGCCCCATGATGATACCCAGGGCGACGGCACCCGGAAAATCACCCAGAGTTTCCGTGTCAAAGCGCACCCCGGCAGCGAACAATGCAAACAGCGGCAGGATCAGAAAGGCCTGAATCGTATGCAGCTGTTTCTCCAGCGCAATTCCAGGTGGTGTGATGTCCTCTGCGGCCAGATAAATTTCATTCACCGCAGTACGCTGAGCTTCGTTGCTGTTGATGCTCTCACGGGTCAGCTCGGATTGCTCCAGGCGGGCCAGATTACTGCGCGCCCTGTTAAAGAATTCCTGCGGCCCGATCAGGGCACGCACCGGCACCAGCAGGGCCACCAGTACACCGGCAATGGTGGCGTGTACACCCGATGCTTCCAGGCTGACCCAGGTGCCCAGTGCCAGAACCAGATAGACGCTGACCTGGCGGATACCCAGCCGGTTGGCGACAAAAATCAGTGCCAGAAAGATAAAGCCGGAGGCAAGAGCAAGCAGACTTATTTCCGCCGTATAAAAGAATGCGATGACCAGTACCGCAAGTAAATCATCAGCAATGGCCAGCGCAGTCAAAAATACCTTAAGCCCGATAGGAACGCGGCTGCCGAACAGAGCCAGCAGACCGAGCGCGAAGGCAATATCGGTAGCCATCGGGATACCCCAGCCCGCAGAACCGGCTGCGCCCATATTAAAAAAGACATAGATCAGCGCGGGAAGCAGCGCGCCACCCAGTGCCGCAGAAATCGGCAGAGTCGCACGCCGGATCGAAGATAGCTCTCCCACCACCAGCTCGCGTTTTATTTCCAGCCCCACAACGAAAAAGAATAGCGCCATCAGACCATCCTTGATCCAGTGCCCTAGCGAGTGCGTATAAGTTTGGCTACCAAGACTGAATCCGAGTTCTATTTTGGCCAGTGCAAAATACTGATCGGCCCAGGGCGAATTAGCCCATACCAGCGCGAGCACAGCAAAACCGGCAAGTACCGCGCTACCGGCAACCTGTGAATGCAGAAAGCGCTCAAACATCCCGTGTTCATGGTCTGGTTTGTCGTTCTCTGCCGGAGGGGATGGTGATTTTTTCATGGACAAGGGATGCTCCTGATTCAATGAATGGGCTCTGCTGACGAGTAATGCTCTATGGAGTCAAATTCCAAGTGTACTTAATTTAGAACGGACATATCCAGATAATCGACCATTAACGGACTTTTGGTTGTTTCCTGCCAGGGCACAACAGCCATACAGGGAGCGTCGATTCGTTCTTTTAACGAACAAATATTGTCCTTTTCGCGGGGCATATCCCTTTGCAGGCTGTTGAGTACAAAGCCGGCCAGACTCAGACCACTGGCCTTGATGGCCTGTACACTGAGCAAGGCATGATTGATACAGCCCAGGCGCAAGCCGATCACCAGAATCACCGGCAACTGTAATGCGACGGCCAGGTGGCTCATATCCTGAGTGGCATTCAAGGGTACCAGCCAGCCACCCGCGCCTTCTACAATCTGACAATCAGAATGCGCGGCCAGATTTTCATAGCCCTGTATAAGGGGCTGTAGCGCTATCGAACGGCCGCTTTCCCGGGCAGCGATATGCGGTGCGATAGCCGGCGCAAAACAACAGGGGTTGGTTTGCGCATAGCTTTGCTCAATATTGGCGACCTGTCGCAGACGTTGCGCGTCTTCGTTTTGCCAAATACCTTCGACCGGTTCGGCACCTGCGGCCACTGGCTTGTAGGCGGCCACATGTTTTCCATGAGCTGCGAAATATTTTGTCAAAGCCAGCGCCAGCTCGGTTTTACCCACGCCGGTATCGGTTCCGGTAATAAAAAAACCGCTCACAGTCGCTTGATCTGCGGCAGACTGATTTCAACCTGCCCCGCCCGACTGGATTTTTGCTCCGCCTTCCAGACGTGTCCGTAAACCACTTCATAACTGGCCGGCAGAACACCCTGGCGGCGATAGCCTTCATAGGCGGCCTGTAATTGCCGAAACTGCTGCCGGCCGGTCAATCCACGAGCCTGATCGTGACTGGCATTGTGCGCCCCCAGCGCTTTCAAATCGCGCATCAAAGCAGCGCTGTCCTTATAGGTTAAACACATGCGTTCCACATCCAGCACCGGCTCGGCCAGCCCCTGATGCAACATCAAATCACCCAGATCATGCATGTCGATAAATTCATGCACATGCGGCTGCTGATCCACCTGCGCCCAGGCTTCACGCAACTCCCACAGGGTCATGGGGCCGAAGGTACTGAAGTGAAACAATCCGCCGGGTTTGAGTATGCGTTTGATTTCGGCCATCAGGGTCTGCGCGTCACCACTCCATTGAATCGCGGCATTCGACCACAGCAGATCAAAGCTCTCATCGGCAAAGGGCAGGCTGTCCATATCAGCACACACACATAAGGGACGTTTGCGCCAGCGCCCGCGCTTGCGTGCCTGATGCAGCATGGCTTCGGCAAAATCCAGCGCAAACAACTGCGCTCGCGGATACTGCTTCATCAACTGTGGAGCCAGTGCCGCCGTGCCTGAACCCAGATCCAGTATGCGTTGCGGCTGCAGGCGTACCAGTTGCAGGCGCTGCAACATGCGCTGCCCCATTTCCTGTTGCAGTACGGCCACGTCATCATAACCGTCTGCAGCCTGATGAAAAGCCCGCCTTGCGCGCAGCTTGTCGAGACGCGCTTCAGTCATATTGTGCCCGGCAGAATGCCTGCAAGGACTGCGCTACCGGCTGCGGGTGAGAAAGAAAAGGCGCATGCCCGGCTTTTTCAATGTGGCTGATTTTTATATCTCCCAGCAACCTGGGCAAGGCGTCTGCCAGACAAACAGGAATCAGCGAATCACGTTCTGCCAGCAACCACTGCACCGGACAGCCCAGTTGTGATAATTGTGGCCGCAAATCAACGCTGTGCAGTAATTCCAGCCCGTTATGCAAGGCCTGATCGGTCGGCAGGGGCTGGCCTTTCAAGTCCTGTTGCAGTTGTTTCAATACTTTTGTGGCGGTTGCGCTGCCGCGCACCTGCAAGGCGAGAAAACGTACCAGTGTGGCTTCGGTGTCCCGCATCAGGGCTGAACAGAAATCAGCAAAGGCGGCTTCAGACATGGCGCAGGGCCAGTCCTTCTTTTGCACAAAACAGGGCGTGCCGGCCAGCATGAAAAGGCCTTTTACCCGTTGCGGCTGTAGCAGGGCTGCTTGCATGGCAATCTGTCCGCCCAGGGACCAGCCGCACCAGATAGCCTGCTCGGGCGCCTGTTGCAGACAATAATCGGCCCAGCCCTGAATCTGCCGGGGAGCTAAATCGGTATTGCCGTGTCCCGGTAATGACAGCCGACTGATTTCAAACAGTT
>JAHXHF010000297.1 GCA_025656895.1 gamma proteobacterium symbiont of Bathyaustriella thionipta | reverse complement strand
GGGAAAAAGATTTTGTTTCACTGCTTTTGCGTATGGTGGCTTGATGGCTGACTGTCAGGTTGATTTGGATTTCAGTGAAACTTCAGTTTTAATAATACAGTCACTCAAGTCGCCCGTGTTGGCGGGTAGCATTTCCAGGCCATCAAGATCAATTTCAAAGGTTGCAGGCTCCGCTGTATCATCCAGATCCTCTCCTATCGGAGCCAGTTCAATTGCACTGATATCAGGGATGACCGGAGCGGTCGCATGGCGGGCAAATTCTTCCAGACTGCCGGTGAAAGGTGGGAAAACGGTTACCGTGGTACTTTCAGCATCAATCAGTGCGGTCGGTTTCCAGTGCTGCATATCGATGATGGAATGGAAAATTTCAGGTGCATCAGGTGCCTTTTCGCTGTCTTTTTTAGCAATAATTTCGGCATCACGGATTTCAATCAGAGCTCCGGCATCGCGAAATGCCAGACGGATTTTTGCGGCCTTATCCAGATCAATATTTTTTTTAATACGCACGGGCTTGCCGGCAAATAGAGCCTTGATCTGTTTGTCATTGGCTTTAACCAGCCGGGCTACATGCTGACGGGCTTTGTCGGGGTCTGCATCGGGTAGCAGTTGGCCTTTAAAGTAAACGTCGTAGAGATCGGTTGCCATGTAATCTGCGTTCCATCCAGGTGTGCTAACTTTAGTGAAATTTTCCAGCTATTTGCTGAGTGCCTGCAAAGTATAAATACTGCCTGTTGATCCTGTCATCTGCAATCAGCGGTTGAACAAGAATCTCTTCCAGTATAGCGGTTCGTCAGGGTTTTGAGAGGCCCTTATTCCAGGTAACGTGACTGCCATTTGAGATATTGCTGGTAAACATGTTCGCAATAGACTTCTTTATTGTCAAAATCTGCGGGTTGAAAAGCATCATGCACGTAATAGTTGACGCGATTGTTCTGAGTGGTCATAAAATCCCATATTTTGCGTAGCAGCAGGACTTTGTCCGGCCATTCAAAATCCTGTTGTGCTTCATAGTGCAGGAATACCGGTACAATAGGAATGCCGGTGCGCAGAGAAATATCAAACGCACCGTAGCGAAAAGAACTGTGCAGGCGGCGGCCCTTACAACCACCTTCGGGATAAAGTGCAATATTTTTTCCGGCCAGTAGCGCCTGTTCAATAGCCTCTGCCGCGGCACTGCGGGATTCTTTTGAGTCACGGTCAACAAACAGGGTGCCTGCCGCCTGGCTGATACGCCCAGAAATCCACCAGTCTTTAACCTGTATTTTAGCCAGACTGTTTACATTGAATAATGCCGGAATACCAATATCCTCAAAGGCTGAAGGATGGTTGGCAATAAGAATGTAACGCTGTGGCAGGGGCCTGGCATTTTTTTGATGCAAACGCAGATTAACCCCCAGTGCACGTACAAAAGCACGGCTCCAACTGTGAAACAAGGGTGGGAAAAAAGACTGGCTCAAGGAATGCGGCAAAAAACTGAGCAGATACAAGGGCAGCGTGAACAGGATTAATTCTATCCAGCACAGGGTCAGCCACAAAATACGTGCAAGGGTATAAATCATGTTTTTAAGCATAGTCTAGCCTGAAGACTCTGGCAGGTGGCTGTCGGTAAGTTTTTTTGAGTGAGCTCATTACCGGCGCATTACATTCAGGTTTATTAGAAAATCGTTGTATATCAATATGTTTGCCGTGATCGGGTTTCAGAAAAAAAGTTTTGGTATATCCCGCTACAGGGCTATACTGCAAAACACCTGACTCGAATACAGGGCACAAAAAGGGTGCCTCAAGCAGGTTTTGTTTCGGATTATCCGAAAATATTCTTACCACTGATTAGGGGTGATTTATGTCTGTAAAACGTACTATTGGAATGAGTGTTCTAGGCGGTGTTTTAGCATTGGCGACCACAGCGGCATCTGCCTGGGGCGGTCCCTGGAATGGTGGCGGCCCATGGAATAACGGCTGGGGCAACAACAATGGCTGGGGCAACAACAATGGCTGGGGCAATAATGGCTGGGGCGATGGTTCCGGTGATGGCTCTGGCGATTTTAACTTTGGCATGTCCGGTAATGCCCGTGGTTCCGGCTATGGCCGTGGATACAATGATTACTATGGCCGTGGTTATAACAACTACTACAATGGCTATGGCGCTCCTTATGGCTATGGTGCTCCTTATGGTTACGGTGCTCCTTATGGCGCACCATACGGTGCACCTCCTGTAGCTCCTGCAGCACCGGCTGCTGCACCTGCTCAATAAGTTGCATTAGTTGTCGATAAAAAGCCCCGCTCAGGCGGGGCTTTTTTATGCAATGTAGAAAAATTGCCGGCGGTCTATGTGTATATGGTTTTGCCGGTCTTGCCGGCATAGCCACTACATTTGATGTTTGCTACTGCAAGGGTGATTTCATCTCAGTGCGAGCGTATTTTATTCCAGATGGCTACAGCTATGATTAACAGCAGGCTGCCCCAGGCGAGCCAGGCAGGCACAACTTCAAGCCCCGGGTTCATCTGCTGCTGAATATAGATTGATCCATAGCCGCTCAGATGATCCAGCATCAGGCCCGCCAGTAAGGCAATGATAGCCACTCCGGCAAGATAGGCATACAGGGTATATATTCCCATTTCACGCTTGACTATGCCCAGTGTGGCAATATTGGTAGCCGGGCCGGTCATAAGAAAAACCAGTGCGGTGCCGGGTGAAATACCGGCCATCATCATGCCCGCAGCAATGGGTGTGGAGGCGGTCGCGCAGACATACATGGGAATACCGATCAATATCATGAGCAGCATGGCAGGTAGTCCCGAACCCCATTGGGTCAGAAAGCTGGTTGGCACCCAGGTTTGTATGGCAGCTGCTAAAAACAGGCCCAGCGTTAGCCACAGAACCAGGTCATCCAGTAAATCACCCAGTGCGTAGCGAATACCCTGCCAGCCTTTAGTGAACCACTTGTCTTCAAGCGGTGACTGTATACGGCAACTGTTTGATGTGCCCTCATCACTATTGCAGCAATGGCTTTTGCTGCTGCACTGAGCCTTGTTTGAGGCACTGCCTGTCAAATGCTTTTGTTGCGGCAGGATGGATACCAGCAGACCGGCGGTCAGTGCGGAAAAAACGGCTGTGACGGGGCGTACAATCGCCATAACCGGCCCCATCAGTGCGTAAGTAACCAACACTGAATCAACGCCGGTCTCGGGCGTGGAAATTAAAAAAGACACGGTGGCTTCGCGTGAGGCACCGGCTTTTCTCAGCCCCAATGCAGCGGGTACCACTCCGCAGGAACAGAGTGGAAAAGGCGCGCCCAGCAAAGCGGCTTTAGTAACCGGGACAAAACCATGTCCACCAAGATGACGCTGCAGAAATGTCTGCGGAACCCAGGCTTTGATCAGGCCACCCAGTATCAGCCCAAACAGTAACCAGGGCGCAGCCGATAAGGCAAGCAACAGCAGATTATTGAAAAACTCCATAGCAGCAGCATACCCGCCTGAATGGTGATCAACAACGGTATTTTTTCTACTGGAATAAGATCGGACAGGGCGGCTGTTTAGCATTCAGGGCTGGCGTATAATTTCGTGGGAGGAAATAATCATCATGTCAACGACTAAGCCGATTCCCCTCATTTTTGGTGAAACCCTGTTCGACTGTTTTGCGCCGGATGAGTGTGTGCTGGGTGGCGCCGCCTTTAATGTAGCCCGGCATTTGCAGGCCTGGGGGTGTGATCCGCTCCTGCTCAGCCGGGTCGGTAATGATCGTAAAGGTCATGCCATTCTGGAAGCCATGCGCCAATTTGCCATGAACACATCCGGCATGCAGGTTGATGAACAGCGGCGCAGCGGCCAGGTGAATGTCTCACTGCAAAATGGCCAGCCGCATTTTGTTATCGAGCCACTCAGTGCCTATGATTTTATTGCCGCCGAGAACCTGCCTGTACAGCCACCGGCACTGATCTATCATGGCAGTCTGGCACTGCGTCAGCGGGTATCCGCTCAAACACTGGATGACATCGTGCGGCGCTATTCATCACCACTGTTTATGGATGTCAATTTGCGCACTCCCTGGTGGAACCGGGAAGAACTGGAACAACGTATGCATCAGGCGACCTGGGTTAAGCTGAATCATGATGAATTGCAGGCTTTATATTCACCACAAGACGGTCTGCGCAGCAAAGCCGAAGCTTTTATGCAGCAGCATAGCTTGCAGCGTGTCATTGTCAGCTGCGGTGAACGGGGAGCTTTCGCCCTGGATCAACAACAAGGCTATGCTGAAGTGACACCGCCTGAAAAGCTGGAGGTGATTGATACGGTAGGCGCGGGAGATGCTTTTGCCTCGGTGTGTCTGTTGGGTATTTTGTCTGACTGGCCGCTGCAGCAAACGCTGGATCGTGCACAGCAGTTTGCTTCACTCATTGTCTGCCGGCGTGGTGCCGTGCCGGATGATGACAGCCTGTACCAGGGCTTGAAAGCATCATGGTCAGCCCATGCAAGCGCATAAAGCGGCCTTTATTCAAATATCCGGTATGGTTTTACCCGGGTTGAGAATACCATCCGGATCAAACAGGGACTTGATGCCGTGCATCAGTTGCAGTGATTTTTGCTCTACTTCCAGTGCCACAAAGTCACGTTTAACCAGACCGATACCATGTTCGCCGGACAGTGTGCCACCCAATGCCAGCACTTTGTGAAAAACTTCAGTCAGACATTGCTCGGCACGTTGCAACTGGGCTTTGTCGTCCGGATCAAATAAAAGATTAACATGAATATTGCCATTACCGGCATGGCCGAAATTGACGATTCTGGTTTGATGTTTGGCAGACAGTTTTTGCAGACTCTCGATCAGAAGAGGAATTTTTGAAACGGGCACCACAACGTCTTCATTGAGTTTCTTCGGGGCCACATTGCGCAAGGCGGGCGAGAGTGATTTGCGCACCTGCCAGAGTGCCTTGGTTTGTTGCTTTGTGCTGGCCACATCGCAACTCAGACAGCCGCTGTTTTGTGCGCTCTGGGCTACTTTTTGGCTGGCCTGATCAATACAATCCGCCTCACCATCCACCTCTATCATCAAGAGGGCCTGAGTTCCCGGGGGAAGATCAATGCGGGCAAAATCCTGCACCATGTGAATGGCAGCCGCATCAATAAATTCCAGTGCGCAGGGTATGACGGGCTGTTGCATGATTTCGGCCACTGCCCGGGTGGCGGCCTCTATGCTGCTGTAACAGGCTCGCAGGGTATGTTTTTTACTGGCCAGCGGGGTTAACTTCAAAACGGCTTCCGTGATAATGCCCAGCGTACCTTCTGAGCCAATCAGTAGACGTGTCAAATCATAGCCCACTACACCCTTGGTGGTTTTTACACCGCTGTGGATGACTTCCCCCAAACCGTTAACAAAGGTCAGTCCCAGTGTATTGTCTCTGGGTGTACCGTATTTAACCGCTCGCGGACCGGCCGCATTGCAGGCCAGATTTCCACCAATTGTACAGACAGCCGAACTGGTGGGGTCGGGGGGCCAGAAAAAACCTTTTGCAGCTACCGCCTGTTGCAATTCGGCATTGGTAACACCGGGTTGAACCTGCACATAGCGATCAGCTGCTGCCAGGTGCAGGATTTTGTTCATGCGTTCAAAAGAGACCACCAGTCCGCCGCAAACCGGTACCGTGGCCCCGGTTGTTCCGGTGCCTTTGCCACGCGCCACCAGGCTGCGTTTATGTTTGCGACACAGCCTGACCAGTTTGCTGACCTCGGCGCTGCTGTTGGGAAAAACAACCGCTTCCGGCAAGGCTTGCTGACGACTGTTGTCATAGCCATAGGCCCAGCAATCCGCCTCATGAGTCAGCAGTTGCTGCGGGCTGAATTCTTTTTGCAGGCTGCGAATAAAAGCTGTCAACGGTATTCAAATACTTTTACAACACGTTTTACGCCATCCACATGGCGAACCACATTCACTACAGCCTGAGCCTGTTCTTTGGTGACTATACCCATCAGGTAAACAATACCCCGGGTAGTGACTACTTTTATGTCGCTAGTGTGAAAATCGGGCAATTCCAGTTCGTACAAGGCCACTTTTACCTTGGCGGTTATATAGGAATCCTGCGGGCCGCTTTCAATAGAAACCGGCGGCATCAGAGCGATTTCGTTAATCACACGCTTAACATTGGGAATACGTGCCACTGCCTGAACATACAGATCACGCTGGGCCTCGGTGGGGGCTTCGCCGGTCAGTAGGGCAATACCATTGATGCTGGTAGTGGACATGCTGGTGACATCATTTAATTCGGGGTGGTCCGCATAGATATTTAACGCGCGGAATTCTATATTCTGGTCATCCAGCATGGTGCCACTGCTGCGTTGATCATTGGCAACCGTAGCCCCGGTTGCCGAGCCGCCAATAACCGCTCCGGTACAGCCATGCAGAAGTACCGTGAAAAGCAGTAAATATAAGCCGCTGGTCCGGTTTGTAATATTTGAAGAGAAAATAGTCATAGTCCCAATAATTGTGCATCAATCAAATCGCACAGACAGTGTATGGTTAAAAGATGTACTTCCTGAATCCGGGTAGTGGATTGCGAGGGTACACGAATTTCAATATCAGTGCTGCCGAGTAAGGGGGCAATTTGCCCCCCATCACAGCCGGTAAGCGCAATGACATGCATGGATTGTTCCCGGGCAGTCTGACAGGCGGCCGCAATATTATTGGAATGGCCACTGGTTGATATGCCTAACAATATATCGCCGGGGCGCCCCAAAGCCTGTATCTGGCGGGAAAAAACCTGCTGATAGCCGTGGTCGTTAGCAATAGAGGTCAGGGTGGAGCTATCGGTAGTAAGAGCAATAGCGGGCAGGCCGGGGCGATCCTGCTCAAAGCGGTTAAGCATTTCAGAGGAGAAATGCTGCGCATCAGCGGCCGAGCCACCGTTGCCGCAGACCAGTATTTTATTGTCAGCCAGCAAGCGCTGTACAATCAGTTCGGCAGAGCGGGCAATGGCCGGTGCAATTTCATCAAAAGCCAGCTGTTTGGTCTCAATACTGGCGGTGAAGTTCTGCCGTAGCCGTTCTAATAAATCCATGGGCCCTGATCAGCTATAAAAAGCATTTTTAATCCAGTTGATGGCAGGTGACCTGAGCTCACCCTGCACAGATATTACATCAAAACGGCAGTCAGGTTCAGTGTCCAGTTGACAGAGATAATGCGAAGCCGTTTTGATAATGCGCTTTTGTTTGGCCGGGGTAACGCTGGCGGCTGCGCCGC
>JAHXHF010000118.1 GCA_025656895.1 gamma proteobacterium symbiont of Bathyaustriella thionipta | reverse complement strand
TCCTCGAAACTGGAAAAAGAAATTTGCCACTGATCCGCTGAGGTCCGATCTGTATTGGATCAAAAATAAGGGGTGAATGACCGCTTACGTTTCAACACCCATCTCCGTTCGTACTTGCTCTCGTTTCTTCCTTGAATTCGGTGTGTAGAGTCCATAATAGCGGATGTTGTGCTGCCCTTTTACCAGTACATGCCACAGTATTCTATGGAAAAATACGTCTGTTTTCAGGCTCATTGTTTTTTCTTTATGATCTCGATGGTCTTGATATTTGAATCGTACGCTTGATGGATCAAAGGATACGATCTGGCGGTCTTTGATGGGGCCTCCGTGTACATAGCGTGATAGGTAGTTGATCACGCCATTTCCGTGTCGGTAAGGGCCTTGAATGCGTACATTCCAGGTTTTGCGGGCAATTTTTTGCAGGGTTTTATACCAGTCCCGTTCGCTCCAGTGTTCGGGTAGCACGAGTTGACCCTGTTCATAGGCTTGATTGAGCCAACTGAGCCATTTGCCTCTGAATTTGGCTTTGAGTACCGCTACGGGTAATAGATAGTCTTTTTTCAGGGGCTTCCAGTTTGAACCGGACAGTCCTCCGCCGGTGACCAGCAGGTGCACATGCGGGTGAAAGGAGAGTGTGCGCCCCCAGGTGTGTAATGAGGCTAATATACCAACCTGTGCGCCGAGATACCGTTCATCGGCGAGTAACTGTTTGAGCGTTTCGGACGAGGCTTTGAACAGGTGATCCGCACTCCAGTGTCGGTTAAACTGCCAAATCTCATTCAGTTCATGCGGCAATGTGAAAATAACATGGTAATGATCGCAGGCTAGCAATCGGGCCTGGGTTTTTGCGAGCCAGTCTCTTGCATAGGCTTGCTGGCACTTGGGGCAACTGCGATGCCGACAGGAGTGGTTGATGCGTTTGCTGTAGCCGTCTTCCAGACAACCCCATTCTTCATAACCTAATTCTTCTGTTTGACAGGCCATCAGGGATTGGGCTGCCTGATATTGGTCTAGACTCAGACCGTGGCGTTGCCTGTATGGTTCGAAGCTCGTGCGGATGATGCTCTGTAAAGTGGCTTCCATTGACCCCTCCTGTGCAGGTAATAATGAGGGCGTATTTAAGTTTAGTTCAGTGTGCGATGCTTTTCTTCCCTTTTATTTGTTCAACATTTTACTAGACAGGCTGGGATAATATTGTACTAGGCAGCGCCTGTCTAGTACAATATTATCCTAATATAAACAAGCCTTTTCCAGCTACTTTGATACACATATTTTCCTTACAGCACAAGCTAAATCACTCTATCTTCGGTCATTAATCATGAAAAAGCGCTCAAATTGGCAGAAATACCTTGATTTGCTGAATCAGAGGAACATCCCTGAAAAGGCTCGGCGCTGGTATGTTTTTAGAGTAGAACAATTTCTTGATGCTCATTCCGGCATAAAAATTGCCGATATTCCTGTTTCTGCCATTCATGCGTATCTTGAAAAACTTTCACGAGATATGCGCTTGCCTGCCTGGCAGTTTCGTCAATCGGTCGAAGCGTTACGCTTGTTGTTTGTTGATTTATCAACGGCTCCTGCTGCGGATAAAGTAGATTGGCACTATTGGGAGAAGGCGGCTATTAAACTGGAAGCCCGCCATCCGACTCTGGCCAAAACAACCACGCCGAAAGAATCAGTGGGTCTTTCTCTTGCCACACATTCGTCTTGTAATGCTGAGCATCAAGACGTTATGGAGAAAATGGCGACAATTATTCGCTCCCGTCATTATTCAATTCGTACAGAGCGCAGCTACCTGGACTGGGTTGTTCGTTTTTTCCATTTTATCGACAACAAGCCTTTACAACATATTCAGTCAGCCGATGTTGAGAATTATCTGTCTTATCTTGTCGTACAAAAAAATGTGGCTGCCAGTACTCAAAATCAGGCTTTGAATGCTCTTGTTTTCTTGCTGACTCAGGTTATGGGGCGCAGCCGTGAGACCCTGCAATTCAGTCACTCCAAGCGACCAAAACGCTTGCCCGTGGTATTAAGTCAAGCTGAGGTAACGCAGTTACTACAACAGATGTCGGGTATGTACTTATTAATGGCGGGTCTGATGTATGGAACCGGCATGCGTTTAATGGAGTGTGTGCGTTTACGCGTGAAAGATGTTGATTTTCACTATAGTCAAATCATTATCCGTGATGCCAAAGGACAGAAAGATCGTATTGTGCCTTTGCCTGTTCGCTATCGTGATGATTTACATGACTTGATCGCGCATGCAAAAAAACGCCACAAAGCTGATCTGGCTACTGGTACGGCCCATGTTTATCTGCCGGACGCACTGGCACGAAAATTCCCAAATGCCGCTAAAGAATTTATATGGCAGTATCTTTTTGCTTCCAGCAAACCTTCTATTGACCCCAGAACCGGATTGATTCGGCGCCATCACATTCATGAAACTACCTTGCAAAAAGCCATTCGTAAGGCTGCGATTGATTCGGGTATTAACAAAAAAATCAGCAGCCATTCCTTACGCCATTCTTTTGCGACTCATTTGCTGGAAACCGGTCATGATATTCGCACCGTGCAAGAATTACTGGGGCATTCTGATGTAAATACCACCATGATTTATACCCATGTACTGAACAAGCCCGGAGTTACGGTTAAAAGCCCTGCGGACCTGTTGCCCGGCCAGGCTTGATGCTTTTGCCCGTGCTGACATAGCGGGTTATTTGCGGCAAATAACCTTTATTGATGAACAGGCGATGCAGAAAGTCAGCAGCAAATAATCCGTTCTATAGGAATGATATTGCTTCAGTCTGATCTCGCCCCTTGAAGAGCGAAGCACTGCCACAGGATATGGAGTACGCAGGCATTGCGTTGAAGTGGCGGACTCAAATTAAACAAACAGGCTCATGGCAAGTTCAATAACAAATTTCAAAACAAATCCCAGCATGCCGACAGACAGGCCGAGAAACAGTACAAACATGCCAAATTTGCCGGCTTTGGATTCTACCCCCAGGTTCCAGATGATAAACACCATGAAGCCTATCAGAACCACCAGCAATACCGGCAGGGCATATTCGGTCAGCATTTCATCAGTGATCATCATCGGGGCTACTCCAAACGTGGCCGGCAAAGCCGTATATTATAGAATCATAATATAGAGGACGTCAAAACAGCCGAAGCTTGCCCGATTTGGCTTAACCGCCGGTCATGGACATGATACGTACGATTCGTTCCGGGTTTTCATTGAAATCATGCCGTTCGGGTTTTAATGCCAGCGCTTTCCGCAAGACAGCCTGCAGTTCATCATCACGGATACCCTGGCGCAGCAAGGGTCGCAGTTCGAAGCGGTTCTCCTGCCCCAGACAAAGATACAAAGTACCATCCACCGATAAGCGTACGCGGTTGCAGGTTTCACAGAAATGCTGCGAGATGGGTGTGATAAAACCAATATTCAGGTCACTGCCCCCCACGCGCAGATAACGCGCCGGGCCGCCTCCGGGCATAACCCCGGGTGAGAGATCAAAATGCTGTTCCAGTTCCGTTCGAACCTGAGCCAGATCCATATAATGGGATGAGGCATCGCGACCACTGACGCCCACCGGCATGGCTTCAATAAAGCGCAGGGTAAATTCGTGCTGCAGACAAAAGTTCACCATGTCCACAAATTCATCATCGTTGATGCCTTGCAGTGCCACCATGTTGATTTTTATCGGCCGCAAGCCGGCTTTTTTGGCTGCCAGCAGGCCGTTGATAACCGTTTGCAGGGAGCCGCCACCGGTAATATCGGCAAAGCGTTCGCTGCGCAGTGAATCGAGACTGACATTGATGCGTGACACACCGGCTTCGGCCAGAGCTTGCGCGTGGTTTTCCAGCAGGGCGGCATTGGTGCTTACAGACAGGTCTTGCACGCCCGGCAACGCGGTCAGACGCTGCGCCAGTTCGGGCAGGTTTTTACGTACCAGTGGTTCACCACCGGTCATGCGTATGCGTGAAACACCGAGGCCGGCAAAAGCCCGCATAACACGCTCTATCTCGTCGAATGTCAGCCAGTTTTCCGGTTCTTCAAAATCCCGGAAGCCTTTGGGCATGCAATAAAAGCAGCGGAAGTTGCATTTGTCGGTCAGTGACAAACGCACATAGCTGATGTGACGCCCGAAAGGATCAATCAGGCCCTGCGGCTTGTCTGCTGGCTTCGGCATGGACTCAGCCACCGGTTACCGGCGGAAAGAAAGCCACTTCATCATTGTCTGAAAATTCATCGTCTGATCTTACCATAGTCTGGTTAATGGCCATCATCAGGCGCTTTTCCGCGCCGAACTGCTCTGCCCAGACACCGCCGCGCGCGGCCAGCCATTGGCGTAACTGCTGCATGCTATGGATGTCGGCCGGCGGTTCCAGCGCTTCGCCATCGGTTTCCAGCGCTTCCCGCAAACTGGCAAAATAACGCAACCGGATCATGCTTTCATCTTCCAGTGACCGCTACGACCGCCCTGTTTTTCCAGCAGCCTTACCGATTCTATGCTCATGCCCCGATCCACCGCTTTGCACATATCATAAATCGTCAGCGCGGCTACCGAAGCGGCGCTCAAGGCTTCCATTTCAACCCCGGTACGACCGCGCAATTTGCAGCGGGCCTGAATCACAATACGGTTGCCAGCCTCATCCGGTTGCAAATCCACATCGACAGAGGTCAGCATTAACGGGTGGCACAGCGGAATCAGTTGCGAACATTGCTTGGCCGCCTGAATACCGGCAATACGCGCAACCGCCAGTACATCACCTTTTTTATGCTTGCCGGCCATCACCATTTGTAGCGTTTCCGGCTGCATAACAATATGCGCCTGAGCGACGGCGATGCGTTCGCTGATGTCTTTATCGGAAACATCCACCATACGCGCTGCGCCCTTGGC
Source organism: gamma proteobacterium symbiont of Bathyaustriella thionipta (assembly GCA_025656895.1). Lineage (GTDB taxonomy): Bacteria > Pseudomonadota > Gammaproteobacteria > Chromatiales > Chromatiaceae > JAHXHF01. Next base: position 2,335 of record JAHXHF010000118.1, on the reverse strand, counting down.
ATCGATATGGGTCAGCCCGCTCATGCCAGTAACTCGGTGAAAGGAAAATAATCGACCGTATCACCGATTTGAACCGTACTGCCTTCGCCAATCATCACCAGTCCGTCGGCCCAGCTGGTAGAAGTTAAAACCCCCGAACCCTGATGCGGATACAGTTCCACACTGGCTGTGCCGACTTTGTCGGGCACCAGCCTGACACGCACAAATTCCCGCCGCTTGCCGGCCCTGGGCCATACGAAAGCCGATGTAAGCGGGATTGATTGCGCCACAACCTGCTGCCGGCCCTGCATACGTTTAATAAAAGGGCTGACAAACAGACAAAAGGTTACAAAAGCGGAAACCGGATTACCCGGCAGGCCCATAAAAGGCGTGGCATTCACTTCGGCAAAGGCCAGCGGTTTGCCCGGTTTAATGGCAATGCGCCATAGATTCAACTGCCCCATTTCCTGCAGGGCGATACGCACATGGTCTTCTTCACCCACTGATACGCCGCCGCTGGTCACCACCAGATCGGCCTGCTCGCTGGCCTGCTGAATGGCTTCACGGGTTTGCTGCAGGCTGTCACCCACCACGCCTAGATCCACAATTTCGCAGCCCAGTGTCTGCAACAGTCCCAGCAGGGTATAGCGATTAGAGTCATAAATCTGCCCCGCCTGTAATGGCTGGCCGGGTTCAATCAGCTCATCCCCGGTAAAAAACAACCCGACGCGTAATTTGCGCACCACCTTTAATTCGGCACAGCCTACAGAGGCGGCCAGCCCCAGTTCCTGCGCGCGCAAACGGCAGCCGCTGGCCAGTATTTCATCTCCGGCGGCAATATCTTCACCGGCCGGACGGATATTGCTGCCTGCAGCCAGCGGGCCTTTGAAAAGGATGTTGTCGCCGTCACAGTGCACATGCTCCTGCATGATGACCGCATCCGCCCCTTGCGGAATCGGGGCGCCGGTGAAAATACGCGCGGCCGTGCCGGCCTGCAGAGGTTCGCCCGTCTGCCCGGCGCAGATACGCTGCATCACCGGCAGACTGATTTCGGTTTCGCTGCGGGTGTCTGCGCTGCGAACGGCATATCCATCCATGGCACTGTTATCGGCCGGCGGCACATTAATTGCGGACACGACCGCTTCCGCCAGTACCCGTCCCAATGCCTGTGGCAGGGCGATTGTTTCCGATTGTCCGATCACTTCGGCGGCTTGCAGCAATTGCTGCAGGGCCGCATCGTATGCCATCAAATGATCGCCTGGTGAATCACATCCACATGCTGACATGGGCCTAGCGCTCCATAAAACGTGGCATCATTTCCACCAGATTGCAGGGCTTGTGACGATGATCCAGTTGGTGCTGAATGATGCCGTCCCAGCCATCACGACAGGCACCCGGAGAACCGGGCAGGCAAAAAACGGGAGTGCCGTTGGCCAGACCGGCCAGCGCACGCGACTGCACGGTAGAAGTGCGGATAAATTCGTAGGACAAATGGCGAAACAGCTCGCCAAAGCCTTCAATATCTTTATCGAACAGGGGTTTGACCGCTTCCGGGGTAATATCGCGCCCGGTCAGACCGGTGCCACCCGTGGTAACCACCGCATGTACCTGATCATCGGCAATCCAGCGCGACAGGGTTTCACGAATCCGGTAAATATTGTCCGGTACAATCTGCTTGTCAGCCAGCCCGTGGCCGGCCTTGACCAGTCGCTCTACCAGCAGATTGCCGGAAGTATCATTTTCTTCCGTGCGGCTGTCCGACACGGTCATAACAGCGATATTCAGAGGGGTAAATTCGGCCTTGGCCGCATGCTTGTGAGACATAATTCTGATCCTGGCAATTTGCAACCTGTCTTTATACCTGAAAAACAGCCGAAAGGGAATGACAAAACGCACTTAGGCTGCGCGCAAGCACCCCCTTCCCGCAGCCTGAACAGAAGGCGCAAGGCTCACCAGGCGACCCAAAGCGAACAAAACACACCTCCCGGCAATGTCTGTTTTGCCAGTGATTTTTACCCGGTCTTACCGCCACCAGATTAAATCAGAGTCTGAGTCTGAGTCAGACCCAGGCAAATGTGGCAATAGCCACCAGTCCCAGTGTTAGCAGTTGCAAGACGACCCGGCCTTGCATAAATTCAACCGAATGTTCCTCGTCATACTTGCCACCTTTCAACATGGAATAACCACCGGCAATCAACATGCCCACTGTGGCTAAAAAAGCCAATACAATAAAGAAAAACATGGCGTTCATAACCATTCCCTCCGCTTTCATGCAAGAGATGTCTCACACCTTCAATATGGCGCTGCTAAGAGCATTAGTCAAAGCAGTATTGTTTATCAGGCGCAGCTTGTTATC
>JAHXHF010000299.1 GCA_025656895.1 gamma proteobacterium symbiont of Bathyaustriella thionipta | reverse complement strand
TTTATAAGTTATTTCTATCGGTAGCATGAGCATGCTTATGAATGGTTTTTGCCAAACAAGATTCTTAAAAAAACAGTGAAACTTCAGTGGGAGTCCCTCCCTTCAATATAGCTTCTGCAGTAAACCTGATCATGGCTCAGCGTCTGGGCCGCCGCTTATGCGAAAGTTGTAAATCAGAGGAAGATTTACCGCAAGCCGCCTTGCTGGAAGAAGGCTTTACTCAGGAGGATGTTGATGAAGGCATTACTCTGTACAAGGCGGTTGGTTGCAATAAATGTGCGGGTGGTTACAAGGGGCGAGTAGGTGTTTATCAGGTTATGCCTATTTCTGAGGCTATGTCACGTATCATTATGGAGAATGGCACTTCGGTAGAATTGGCCGATCAGGCTGCAAAGGAAGGCGTCAGTGATTTGCGGCGTTCAGGATTACGCAAGGTAAAGGCTGGTATTCTCAGTCTGGAAGAGCTTAACCGTATTACAAAGGAATAGCAGCATGGCAGAAAAAGTAAAAAAACCCCTGGTATTTAGCTGGGAAGGTGTGGACAGAAAAGGCGGCAAGATCAAAGGTGAAAGCCGTGCTGCCAGTGTCGCTCTGGTTAAAGCTGAACTGCGCAAGCAGGGCATCAAGCCTGGAAAAGTCAGGAAAAAAGCCCAGCCACTCTTTAGTAGCGCAAAAAAAATTACACCGGGCGATATAGCTGTATTCAGTCGTCAGTTATCGACCATGATGAGAGCGGGTGTGCCGCTGGTGCAATCATTCGATATTGTGGGGCAGGGGCATGAAAATCCATCCATGCAGGAATTGCTAATGACCATCAAGAAAGATGTTGAAGGTGGAGCTACACTGGCCAATGCTTTGCGCGACCATCCCAAATATTTTGATGAATTATACTGTAACCTGGTTGATGCAGGTGAACAGGGTGGTATCCTGGAAACCTTGCTGGACAAAGTGGCGACCTACAAGGAGTCTGTTGAATCGATCAAGGGGAAAATCAAAAAAGCTATGTTTTATCCCGCATCGGTGATGATTGTTGCGGTAATTGTGACAGCAGTTATCATGATTTTTGTGGTGCCGCAATTTGAAGAGCTTTTTAAAGGATTCGGAGCAGATTTACCTGCATTGACTCAGATTGTAATTAACATCTCCAAGTTTTTGACAACTAATGGACTTTGGGTATTGCTCGGGTTGGTGGGCTTTATCTGGGGGGTTGTGAAACTGATCAAGTCTTCAATAAAAATACAAAGAGGGCTGGACAGGATGTTATTGCGTATGCCCATTGTTGGTGGGATTTTGAACAATGCGGCTATTGCACGTTATTGCAGGACACTTTCTACCATGTTTGCCGCAGGCGTACCCCTGGTAGATGCACTGACATCAGTGGCGGGTGCTGCTGGTAACGTGGTTTATACCGAAGCGATCATGAACATACGTGATGAAGTGGCAACGGGTCAATCACTGCAGTTGTCAATGAAACAACAAAATATATTTCCGAATATGGTTGTACAGATGGTAGCAATTGGCGAAGAGTCAGGAGCGCATGGATTCCATGCTGGATAAAGTGGCCGATTTCTATGAGGAAGCTGTAGATAATGCGGTGGATGCCATGAGCAGTCTGATGGAACCTTTTATTATGGTGATTCTCGGTGGTATCACGGGTACATTGATTATTGCTATGTATTTACCCATCTTTAAGATGGGTGAAGTTGTCAGTGGATGATGCGTATTTTTTTCTAAAATAGATGGCAAGTATGTTGGCTGAATACAGTTTTCTGGTAATGCTTTGGGTTTTACTGTTTGGTCTGGCTGTAGGCAGTTTTCTGAATGTGGTGATTTACCGCCTGCCGATTATGCTGGAAAAAAGCTGGTTTTCCGATTGCAGGGAGTTACTGGATATTCATCCAGCTGAAACTGAAGATAAAAGCAATCAGACATTTAATTTGATTGTTCCGCGTTCGGCCTGCCCTTCCTGTGGTCATGCGATCACTGCCTGGGAAAACATCCCGTTGATCAGTTATCTGGTTTTGCGTGGTCGCTGTTCGGAATGCGCCCATCCTATTTCGATACGTTATCCCTTAACTGAAGCATTCACCGGCGTAATGGCTGTTCTGTCGGTATGGGTTTTTGGTTTTGGTTATCAGGCACTGGCGGCTTTTGTGTTGTGTAGTGCCTTGATTGCGATGTCTCTGATTGATTTGCAACACAAATTGTTGCCGGACAATATTACTCTGCCTTTGTTATGGCTTGGCTTGCTGCTGAACAGTTTTGCTCTGTTCACAGATTTGCAATCTGCCGTATGGGGAGCCGCCTTGGGCTACGGCGTATTCTGGCTGGTTTTTCAGCTATTCAAGTTGCTTACCGGCAAGGAAGGTATGGGCTATGGTGACTTCAAATTACTAGCGGCTCTTGGAGCCTGGCTGGGTTGGCAATATCTGGCCCAGATTATTCTGCTTTCCTCCATGATTGCGCTTGTCGCGGCTGTTTTGTATTTACTGATAACGCGTCAGTCACAGTTTCCTAAGATACCTTATGGGCCTTTTTTATCTTGTGCGGGGGGCATTGCCCTGTTTTACGGTGCGCAGATTAATCATGCTTATCTGGCTTGGGCCGGTTTGCTGTAAGCCGGAATCAGGCTGATATGCTGGTAGTCGGATTGACCGGAGGTATCGGTGCAGGTAAGAGCTGTGTGTTGCAGTGCTTTAAGTCACTGGGGATTGATGTTTTTGATACCGACCAGGTAGCGCGTCAATTGGTACAATCCGGTTTGCCGGCTTTTAAGGCGATCGTAAAGCATTTTGGAAAACATATTGTGGCCGCAAATGGTGAACTTGACCGCTCTTTGCTGCGGCAGTTGATATTTGAGAATACGGCAGAACGGGAATGGCTTGAGCAATTACTGCATCCCTTGATCTACAAAAATCTGTCCGAACAGTTGTGCCTAGCAACCAGTGCCTACGCGGTTATAGAAATACCTTTATTGATGGAGCACCCCCAGCCATCGTTCATTGATCGCGTATTGCTGGTGGTCAGTTCTGAATCTGAGCGTATAGCACGTATTCGACGCAGAGATGGCCTTCGTATGGATGAAATACGTTCGGTCATGGCTCAGCAGATGCCGGCAGAAAAACGTCTGCAGATGGCGGATGATGTACTGCATAATGATCAGGATATTTCGCAGTTACAATTACAGGTAGATCGCCTGCATTCATTCTACCTTCAGTTGGCCGGTTCCCATATATGAAAAAAGTCCGTAAATCTGTACAATCCGGCTTTTAGTCAATCACAGGCCTGAAAGTGGATACTTCCAGCGACACAGACCTTCATTTTGAATATCCGCTTAATGAGCGTACACGCCTGTTTCTACGCCTGGATTATCTTGCCGGAGATTTTGATCAGTTATTGCAGCATGCTGATGCGGCCGGTTATCGGGCGGCCATGCAGCGTGCTTCAGACATAGTGGCCCTGGCCAGTCGGGGAGATTTGAAAGCCGAATTGCTCAAGGAAATGAAGCGTATTCATGCTTTTTTATTAAAATATCAAAAAATGCAGGCGATTGATGTTGATAAGCTGGAAGGCCTGTTACAGGATGTTTCCAACTTCTCTACACAATTAAGTCAGTCTGGTAAATCTTTTCTGGCCAGTGTCAGGGCGAATGAATTTGTAACTTCATTGTTCAATCGTTTCAATATGCCGGGAGGCTCCTATAGTTTTGATATGCCAGAGTTTCATTATTATCTGGAGATGACGAACGAGCGCAATCAGTTGTTTTTGTGGATTGAATCAGAAATCAAACAATTGCATAAGCCCGTCCGTTTTATTCTGAAGTTACTGAGAGAATCTTTACACTCACAGCAACAGGTCAGTAATGGCCATTGTTTTTCTACGGAATTTGAAAGAAATCAGGTGCCGAATCTGCTTCGTGTTTCGCTGTCAAAGGGTGAGTTGCGTTACCCCGAGATTATTGCGGGTGGCAACCGGGTCAATATTCGCTTTGTTTCCAAAGCGGGTGCCACGATGAAAGACAATTATGAAGAAGTCAGCTTCAAGCTGGCTCAAAGTATTTATTGACCTGTTCGTGATCCTACAGGCTGCCGCTATCAGTGCTATCAGTGCTATGATGCTTGTACTCTGGTGGTTCAGCTTGCTGGTCTACCAACAACTCGGCGGTAATAAGAACCGCGACCTGACATTATCCTGAATCCGTATCTTCAGGGCGGATACAGGGTGTATGATATTGTTTTCACAGTGGAATTAAAAAATCCTGGCTTCAGCCTTCGGTTAAGCGGGCATTTTTTAAACCGCTGTGGAATCAAGAACCTGCGCACTGTGCCGTCATGAAGGTACGGATTCAGGATTATTACTACTTATCGGGTAGTCGCGACTGGAAAAAGAAACATGAATGTTGATAAGTTAGCGGAACAGATGGTAAGCACACTGCAGGATATGAAAGCGGTGGATGTGAAGCAATTGGATGTACGGGGAAAAACCGTCATTACCGATATTCTGGTCATTGCCAGCGGCACTTCAGACAGGCATGTGAAGGCGCTCGCACAATCTGTGGCTTTTGCCGCCAAACAAGCCGGACAGGCACCTTTGGGTGAAGAAGGCATGAACAGTGGCGAGTGGGCACTGGTAGACCTGAATGGTGTCGTGGTACATGTGATGTTGCCCAAAGTCAGGGATTATTATCAGTTAGAGCGCTTGTGGGCTGTAGAAGGCGATGATGAAGCAGCTTCTCAAGGGGCCGAATAAGTTTGCTGAACAGCAGGATTTACTTACCGAAGAGCAACACCTATCTGATTTTAGTCATTACTTTTTTGTCTTGAAATGGATCGCTTTGATCGTATTTTCTAACTGAACCGGGTTCTTCAGTCAGCCCGGCAACCGGTTTCCCGCCGCTTGCTGGAGGAAAAACTGGCTTGCTCGAAAGCAACCGTTAAACGCACCATTGAGGATATGCGGCTGTATCTGAATGCGCCTATCCAATATAGTCGCAGTCAAAACGGATATTTTTATGACCGGACGGGTGATGAAATGTTCGAATTGCCCGGCTTATGGTTTAATTCATCAGAATTATACGCCTTGCTCAGCGCCCAGCAGTTGCTGGAGAATGTTCAACCAGGGCTGTTGCAATCTCATTTACAGCCTTTGCGTTCACGTATTGATGGCCTTTTGCGGCAACAACATGCCGCCGGACCTGATCTGGCGGGTTCTGTATCCATCTTACAAATGGGCGCGCGACCTGCGGGCCCCTGTTTTCGTGTGGTCACCACCGCTCTGGCTGAAAAAAGCCGTTTGCAGATAGAATATTTCAATCGTGGTCAGAATGAGCGTATCGGTCGCATGATTTCGCCTCTGCGTCTTGTGTGGTATCGCGATAACTGGTATCTGGATGCCTGGTGTCATTTGCGCAAAGGGCTGAGAACCTTTTCCCTGGATGCCATCGAGTCAGCCCAATTGCTGGAACAGAAAGTCCGTCGGGTAGCAAAGAAAGAGATACAGGCGCATTTTTCCTCAGCCTATGGCATTTTTTCCGGACAGGCTACGGCCACTGCGGTATTACGATTTTCCGAGCAGAGCGCACGCTGGGTCTCGGTTGAGCAATGGCATGTTGAACAACACGGGTTCTTCCTGCCGGATGGCCGCTATGAACTGCATCTGCCCTACCACAATCCGACTGAATTACTCATGGATATTATGAAATATGGGGATGAGATTGAGGTGATTTCACCGGCAGATTTACGCCATCAAACGAAACAGCAACTGGCTCGTGCGCTGGCGCAGTATCAACCCGGATATTGCACAAAGACACTGAAACAACCGTCTGACTGATTGAGTTATAAAAGAAATGCCGGAAACCAGGCAAGTGACGAAATGTGACCGACACCATTATGTCGGTATCTGCACGCCGGGAGCGCCCGATTGCACCGCTTTTCGATCAAAACGTAGCTTAGGCTACGCTTTGAACTCCAACGCAGTACACTCGAACACTCTCGACGCACAGCTATCCGACATCTTTATACAACATCCGGGTTAAGAATGCGTATTCAATTGATCAGTGTGGGGCAACGTTTGCCGGACTGGGTTAATACGGGCTGTGAAACCTATGCGCGCCGCCTGCCGGATGAATGTCGTCTGCAATTGATCGAGATAGCGGCTGGAAAACGCTCAAAAAATGCCGATATTCAGCGTATTACCCGGGATGAAGGTCAGCGTATGCTGAAAGCTGTTGCCAGGCGTACACATATTGTGGCACTGGATGTGGGCGGAAAAAGCTGGACAACCGAGCAACTGGCACAACAATTACAGAAATGGATGGCATCCGGCCAGGATCTGGCATTATTGGTCGGTGGGCCGGAAGGCTTGTCTGCGGACTGTTTGCAAGCCGCCCGGGAACGCTGGTCATTGTCACCTTTAACCTTTCCGCATCCACTGGTGCGCGTTATTGTGGCCGAGCAACTGTTTCGAGCCTGGAGTATTTTACGCAACCATCCCTACCATAGAGGCGGCTGATGCAAGTTAAGCCCCGCCTGATTCTGGCGTCGCGTTCTCCACGCCGTTTGCAACTGTTGCAGCAAATCGGTATTGAGGCACAGGTGCTGGCCGTTGATATTGATGAGTCTCCGTTGCCGAATGAAGTAGCTGAAGTTTATGTGCAACGCCTCGCAGCAGCAAAGGCTATGGCGGTGAATGACAATATACAATCCAGCCAGCCGATTTTGGCGGCAGATACCATTGTGGTGATGGATGATCGTTTGCTGGGCAAGCCAAAGGATGAAGCGGATGCCGTTGATATGTTGATGAGTTTGTCCGGAAAGACTCATCATGTCTATAGTGCAGTAGCTTTGTTATGGCAGGGCTTACATACAAAATCTCAGGTCAGTAAAGTGGGTTTCCGTCATCTGACAGAGGCTGAATGTCATGCATACTGGCATAGCGGAGAACCGGCTGATAAAGCCGGAGCCTACGCTGTTCAGGGACTGGCGGCACAATTTATACATTCATTGCACGGCAGTTATTCAGGCGTCATGGGACTGCCGCTGTTTGAGACGGCTGAATTGTTACGCGCTGCGGGAATAAGTCAGAGGGAAGTGTGATAATCTAACCCGGATATTTCATCCGGATGCTCTGAAATTGAGGCATTGTCGTTCATGATGATTTACCGAATATAAGTAAAGTAGTGTTTGAACGAAAACGATTAAACCCTAAGAAAAACAATAATCTATATACTGTTCAGTGGACTAAAGATTACCTGATTACCCCTAAGGC